>JACRTZ010000119.1 GCA_014304965.1 Vulcanimicrobiota bacterium
ACGAACGGGAGGCGCTCGAAAGCGTGCGGCGCCGGATCGCCGACACGCGCCGGGTCGCCGCCGGCTCGTGCAAGCGCTGTGCGGCGCCGCTCGAGTCGGGCACGTTGTGCGCGCCGTGCGACGGCGAACGCACTGCGGTGCGGCGCCGCGCTTTGGAAAGCGTGCTCTTCAATGCACCCTGGCTCGAGAGCGCCGAGATCGTCGCGCTGGTCGAGGGCGTCACGCGGTCTGACATCGAGATCGCGCGCAAGGCGCTCTTGATTCGCTGGTGGGTCGTGCTGGATCGCGCGCGCCGCAGCACGCGGCCGCTCGGCGTGCGCGAACGCCAAGTCGCAAGTTCGTACGTGTTGCTGCAATCCGGACTGCCGCCCGATCGCATCACGCCGGAGATCGTGCGCAATCTGCTCGGCGACGATTTGGAAGCGCGGCTCGCGCGCGTCGAATAGCTCGCCGCCGGCGCGCAGTTGCCATCGCCCCGCGCGGCGAAGGTGTTACCCCGATGAATGAATATACCGGCGAGCAAATTCAAGTCCTCAAAGGCTTGGAAGCGGTTCGCAAGCGTCCGGGCATGTACATCGGAAATACGAGCGAACGCGGCCTTCACCAATTGGTGTACGAAGTCGTCGACAATGCGGTCGACGAAGCGCTCGCCGGCCACGCCACCAAGATTCGGGTGGTGCTCGGCAAGGACGGTTCGTGCTTGGTCGAGGACGACGGGCGCGGCATTCCGATCGACCTGCACGCTGGCGAAAAGATGCCGGCGGTCGAGGTCGCGATGACGATCCTTCACGCGGGCGGCAAGTTCGGCGCAAAGGGCGGTTACAAAGTGTCGGGCGGCCTTCACGGCGTCGGCGTCTCGGTCGTCAACGCGCTCTCCGAGCGCATGATCACGCGGGTCAAGCGTGACGGCAAACTGTGGGAGATCGCCTTCGAACGCGGCCGCACGACGCAAAAACTCAAAGTGGTCGGAAAGGCCGAAGGCACCGGAACCGTTCAGTGGTTCGTACCCGATACGACCGTCTTCGACACGCTCGATTTCCATTGGGACGTGCTGCAGAAACGCTTGCGCGAACTCGCGTTCCTCAACCGCGGGCTCGAGATCACCTTGCGCGACGAGCGCGTCGAGCCGCCCAAGGAACGCACCTTCATGTACGAAGGCGGGATCATCTCGTTCGTCGAGCACCTCAACGACAAGAAAGATCCAATCAGCCCGGTGATTTCGACCAACGGCGAGCGCGAAGGCGTTTCGGTCGAGGTCGCGATGCAGTGGGCGGACACGTATTCCGAGACGATCTTTTCATTTGCGAACAACATCAACACGATCGAGGGCGGGATGCACCTGCTCGGTTTCCGCACCGCGGTCTCGAACGTGGTCAACTCGTACGCGCGCAAACGGGGCATGCTCAAAGAGTCCGACTCGTCGCTGTCCACCGACGATTGTATGGAAGGGTTGACCGCCGTCGTTTCGGTCAAGCTCGAAGAGCCGCAGTTCGAAGGGCAGACCAAGACCAAGCTCGGGAACTCGAAAGTGCGTACGATCGTGTACGGGCTCGTCAACGAACGGCTCGACTTCTTTTTCGAAGAGAATCCGCGCCACGGTCGCGCCATCGTGGACAAGTGCATGCAGGCCGCCCGCGCGCGCGAAGCCGCGAAAAAAGCGCGCGATCTCTCGCGCCGTAAGAACGCGCTCGACGGCGGCGGATTGCCCGGCAAACTCGTGGATTGCACGAACACCGACCCCAAGGCGAGCGAAATTTTTCTGGTCGAAGGCGACTCGGCCGGCGGCACCGCCAAGATGGGCCGCGACTTCCGCACGCAAGCGATCCTGCCGTTGCGCGGCAAGATTCTCAACGTCTGGAAGGCGCGCGAAGACAAGGTGTTCGCCAACGAAGAGATTCGTGCGATGATCACCGCGCTCGGAACGGGCATCGGTATCGACTTCGATTCCGAGAAGCTACGCTATCACAAGATCATCATTATGACCGACGCCGACGTGGACGGCTCGCACATCCGCACGCTGCTGCTGACGTTCTTCTACCAGCAGATGCGCGCGCTGCTCGAAAAGGGCTTCATCTACATCGCCATGCCCCCCCTCTACGGCGTGCGCAAGGGCAAAAAGCAGCGCTACGCCTTCAACGAAGAGGAACTCAAAGCGATCGTCGGCGACGGCGACGCCAAAGACTTCGTCGTGCAGCAATACAAGGGGCTCGGGGAAATGGACGCCGACCAGCTGTCCGAGACGACGATGGATGTGGACAGCCGGCGCCTCAAGCGGGTCGCCGTCGAAGAGGGCGTGGCCGCCGACGAGATGTTCACGACCCTGATGGGCGACAAGGTCGAGCCCCGCAAGGAGTTCATCCAAGCCTACGCCCGCAGCGTCAAGAACCTCGACCTGTAAGGCCTGCTCGGCTCGGCCGGGCGGGTGACGCCGAAACCTTTTTCCTGGGGTTTTCCTGAAAACCGTTAGGCGAGCACGTTGCGGCGCAATATAACGTTCATACGGAGCAATCGTGGATCGTTATAGGAACCGCAAGAGCGTCGCATTAGGGCTGGTCCTCCTGGGGATCGTGCTCGCTGTGGCGTTTCGCGCGCCGCTCGTTCGGGCGGGGCTGGCGGCGGCGATCGACCTCGCAACGGGCTACCGGGTGTCCTTTGAGTCCGTTCACCTCCGCTGGAACGGCGCGACCGCCGAGGGCGTGGACGCACGGCGCGGCGCAGACGACGTCCTCCACGCCAGGCGCCTCGCGCTGGGCTATTCGCTGCGCGACCTTTTGCCTGGTGGCAAGCACCGCTACGGCTTGCGCGACCTCGCGTTGAGCGACGCCACCCTGACCGTCATCCGGCGGCCCGACGGGACGTTCAACGTCGGAGGCGGGACCGGCGCGACGGCAGCGCCCGGGCTGCCTGCCCCCGGCGCGGGAACGCCGCTCGTCCTCAACGCGCGAGTGGAAGGCTTGAACGTCATCGTCCTCGATCCATATCGGGTCGCGACCGGCTCGCGGAAGATCGCGCTGCGCGATATCCGCGTGAGCGCCGTCGTCGATACCGCCGGCGTCACGAAGTATTCGGTGCGCGGGGCGCTCTCGACGTCGGGTGCGCCGCAACCGCAGGCGTTCCGCGCGCAAGGGTTGATCGATCGCAGCGCCGGTTACGGCGTCCACCACTTGCGCATCGCGCGGCTGCCCGTTCGCGATCTCGTCAACTACGTCGTCAATTCGGAATCCACGCAATTTTTTGCGGGCATCGCCAAGAATGTGGACCTGCGAGCGTACGCGCTCGATCTCGCCGGCAAGGATCCCAGCGCGTACCACATCGCGGGCAGCGCGTATCTGGACGGCGCCGTGTTGCGCGTGCCGGGCTTGCAGCACACGCTGCGCAATCTGCAAGGCCGCCTCGACGTGTACGACGGCGGGGTCGCCGCGCCGCACTTGGATGCGACGCTCGTTCAATCGCCGGTGCGCATCGCCGGCGCCTTGTTCGGCTGGTCGCAACCGCAACTCTATCTCGGCATTCACGCGATCGCGCCCCTGCGCGAGCTGCGCACGCTGTTCGCATTTTCCAAAAATCTCGATCTGACCGGCGACGCAGAACTGCACGCGCTGGTCGAGGGTCCTGCGGCGGACCCCTTGATCGTCGCGCGTTTCGCGGCGCCGAACGCGACGTTTCTGCAATATCCGCTCCACGATACGAGCGGCGTCGCGCTGTATTACCAAAACAGCGTCACGCTGGTGCCCGCGCGCACGCATTACGGGCCGATCTCGGTCGTCGCGCGCGGGACCCTCGATCTCGGGAAGACCGCGAATTCACATTTAATAATCGAAGCGGATGCGCCCGCGCGCAGCCTGCCGTATCTCGCGCAAATCATGCCGTACGCGCCGCTTCACCTCAGCGCTTTGATCGAAGGCGGGGATCTGGCGCTCAACGCGCGCGGCATCGTGTCGGGCGCGGGCGGCGACGACAGCTTTTCCGGGATGTTCCACGTTGACGCGCACGGCGACGGACAGCTCGGGCCGTTCACCGTCGCGCGCAGCGACGGTTCGTCGCTCGCCGGTACGTTCTACCTCAACCGGTCGGCGAGCGAGAGCGGTTTCTGGCTCGACGCGCGGCATTTTCGACTGACGGAATCCGCTCCGCCGCACGTCACGCTGCCGGGCCTGCCGTCGCTCGCGCCGCCGGACTTCGACGGCGTGCTGGACGGAAGCATCGCGGGGCAAGGGACGCCTTCGAACTTCTATCTTGCCGGCCGGATCCACGGCAGCGGCATCGTCTATGGAAAATACGCGATCGACGATCTCGACGCGCGCATCGCGGGCGCGCCCGGCGACGTGCGGCTCGGCACCGTCACGGCGCGGGGAACGTGGGGCCGCTTTTCCGGCCAAGGTGCGCTCGAGGGCAGCCGGCTCGCGCTCGAAGGCAACTACGCGGGCTCGTTCGATGACCTTCGCCCGTTCACGGGCGACCTCGGCGCGCGAGGTCCGATCGACGGACCGGTCGCGGCCGAATTTGGGCCGGACCGAACGGTCGTGCAGGCGCGCGGCGCCTCAAGTCGCGGCGCGACGGTGCACGGCGTACCCGTGGACCGCTTGGACGGTACGCTGGCACTGGTCGGGAAGCGGCTCGACATTTACGCCGCGACCGCCGACGTGGGCGGCGGCACCTTCGCCGCTGCCGGCTCGCTCGGCGGCGGAAGAACGCTCGGCGTATCGCTCGCCGGCGTCAAGGCGGCCTCGGTCGGAGCTGCCGGTTCGGCCCTGCAAGCCGGAACGCTGGCCGCCATCGGCAGCGTCGCGTACGAAGCCGGCGGCACCCCGACCTTCGACGGCGGGGTCGCCCTCGATCGCGGACGCGTGCGTTCACTCGGCGTCACCGCGAGCGGCGATGTTGTCGCCAATGCAAACACGCTCACGCTCGCGGATACCGATGCGCTGCTCGGATCGGCCTACGGCGTGGTCGGCGGGACGGTGCGCGGATTCGGCGGCGGCCGTCCCGCCTACGATCTCACGGTTGCCGCGCGCGACGTTCCGCTCGCGGCGTTTGCGCGCGTAGCGTTACCCAAACGCCACGATATCGCGGGCACCCTCGATGCGAACCTTGCGATCTCCGGCGCCGGGATGGCGCCGACCGTCAGCGGCAACGTCGCCTTGTCGGAAGGCACGTTCAACGGCCAGGCTTTTCACGATGCGCGCGCCGACATTCGGTATGTTGCGGGGATGCTGGCGGCGCGCCGCGGCGCGATCGTCGTCGGTTCGACGCGCGCCGCGTTCGATGCCGACCTGCACGGCGCGGACGCCACCCTGAACCTCAACGTTCCGCACGCGGACCTGGCGGATTTCGACGATCTGTTCGACACCGGGGACACGCTCGGCGGCAAGGGCCGCATCGTGGGCTCGTTCGTCAAAGCGGGCGACGCGATTCGCAGTCAAGCCGACGTTGCGATCGCGGGTTTGCGCTATCGCCGTTTCGATCTCGGCGACGCGGTCGCGCGCTGGAGCGGCCGCGGTTCGCAGCTGGACACGCACATCGCGTTCGGCGGAATCTCGGGACGTTTGGAAGCAAACGGCACGGTCGCGCTCGCGCGCCATTCGTCGGCATTGCGGCTGCTGCAGCGCTCGAGTTTTGATGGCACCGCGAAGCTGACCGGCCTCGACCTCGGCGTGTGGCTGCCGGTGCTCGGCTATCGCGCGCCCGTCGTCGGGCGCATTGACGGCGACGCGCGGCTGCACGGACCGCTCGAGAATCCGGACTTGCATCTGACCGCAAGCATGCTCGGCGGCATCGTCGGCAAGTATCCGATCGATCGCGCCGTTCTGACGCTTGACTCCGATCTGCATCGCGCGATCGTGCGCGCGGCCGAAGTCGACGTCGCGAACGTGGCACTTACCGCTTCGGGCACGTTCGGATTCCGCGCGAACGACCCGCTGCAACTCGCGTTGCACGCGAAGACCCCGAACGTCGGCGTGCTCGGTTCGAAATTCGTGGGCGCGCAGTTTCCGATGACCGGCATGCTCGAGGCCGACGTGCGCATAGACGGCCCGCGCTCGAAACCGCGCGTCAACGGCGGCTTCGATCTCGAGCAGGCGACGTTGCACGGCGTCGCCGTCACGCGCGGCCTCGGCGAAATTGCGCTCGAGGGACGGACGATCGTCTTGACCGGCGGCGAGATCAACTTCGCGCGCGGCTCGCTGCTCCTCGCGGGCTCGGTTCCGCTGACGCTCGATCCGTTCGGGTTCGGCCCTGCCTCCGCGCCGCTCGGCTTAGAACTGGCCGCGAAGGGCATTGATCTCACCAACTTTGCACCGTTGCTGCCGCACAACTCGACGCTCAAGGGCCAACTCGACGGGCGCGTCGCGCTGACCGGCAAGGTTTCCGACCCGCAACTCGTCGGCGAGCTTTCGCTCGCCGGCGGCGCGCTGCAAAGCCCGTACGAACGCGTTCCGCTGACGAACATGGCCGCGAAGGTCAGCTTCACGTCCAAGACGATCGCGCTGGAATCGCTGCACGCCGACGCCGGCGCCGGCACGCTCGACGCTACCGGAAACGCGACCGTCCCCGATCTCGTGCGGCCGGGCGCCGACGCGACCTACGCGGTGCATTTGCGCGCGAACAAGATGCAACTCGACCTGCCGACGTTCGGCCGCGGGCAGGTTGACGGCACGGTCGCCATCACCCACGCTCCAGGCAAACCGGCGCTCATCGGCGGCAACGCGACCCTCTCGAACGCCGTGATCCCGTTCTCGGCGTTGCTGCTCGCGAGCGGCGGATCGAGCGTGGCCGGGTTTGTGGACCCGACCGCCGCAGCGGGCCCCGCGCGGCCCGACGTTGCGTTTGCGCTCGACGTGGCCGCCGGCAACAACGTGCGCGTGCGCAGCGGCAACGTAGACCTGGGCGGCAAGGGCAAACTCAGCGTAGGCGGCTCGCTCGTCTCGGGCCTGCAGCTTTCGGGCGCGTTCGATTCGACCGGCGGAACGCTCAGCTATTTCAACACCGTTTTCCGCGTGCAGAACGGCACGGTCACATTCTCTCCCGATCAGGGCGTCATTCCGTCGCTCGACGCCGTCGCGATCACGCACGTCATCAATCCCGATCCAAACGCCGCGCGCAATCCGACCGGCAGCGCCGACATCACCCTCGACGTCACTGGGCCGGTCACGCAAATGAACATCGCTCTCTCTTCGGATCCGACCTACGATCGCCAGACGATCCTGGGACTGCTGCTCAACGCACCGGCGATCGGCGCGACCAACATCTTTAACGATACCGGCACGGGTGTGCCGAGCGGCGTGGCGGTCAACAGGGGCAGCGGCGAGCTTTCGGTCGCCCAGGAGGCCTTCGGCATCCTCAACGCCCAGTTCACCCGCAACCTGCTCGCGCCGGTAGAAACGACGCTGGGCGGCGCGCTCGGCCTTTCGAACCTGGCCTTTAACCTGGATTACGGCGGCGGTTTCGGCTTAAGCGCACGTAAAGTGCTCGGCAAGCGGATGGACATCATCTACGCGCAGACTTTTTCGTATCCGTACCGGCAGATGTTCGGGTTCGACATCCGCCCCAACGACTCGATAGCCGCGCAGTTCACCGTGTTTCAAACGTTGGGCTCCCAGGGGGTCGGCGCGTTCACGCCGATTGCGGTCAGCCCGTTTGCGCCCGGCAACCAGCGAATCACCGCCTCGGTCCCTTCCGGAGGCACAAGCGGTTTTTCGTTTTCTTTACAACGGCTCTTTCCATGAAGACGAAAGGGGCGGACCGAGCAAGCACCGCGCCCGGAGCCCAGGGGGCTCCCGGGACCCGCGTGGCAAAAAGGGAGCCGGTCGCGGCCGACGCTTGGCGCTCGTGACGCCACCCACCACCCCGCGCACGTTCGCGGGTCGAAGGACTGCTCTGTAGATGATGCCATTTCGCACCGCGAGCCGGTGCCTCGCTGCGCTCGGCGCAATTTGCTGGCTGCTTCAACCGTCGCTCGCCTCGAGCGCGCCGGCTTCGCCGTCCGCGCCGATCGTGATCAGCGTCGACGTGTCCGGCAACGCGCACGTTCCGACCGATCGCATCCTTTCAGTCGTGCGCACGAAAGCCGGCGATCCGTTCGACGAGAAAATCGTGCAAGCCGACATCGCCGCGATTTTCGACCTCGGCTATTTCACCGACCAGGTGCCGCCGCTGATCCGTCAGCGTCCCGACGGTATCGCGGTGACGTTCCGCGTCGTTGAAAACCCGGTCGTCAAGGACATCGTCATCACCGGCAACGACCACGTCGCGAAAGATACGCTGCTGGCACTGATGGACACGGCGGTGGGCCAAGTCTTCAACACGAGCACGTTCCGCCAAGACGTCATCAAGATCAATTCGTATTACGACAAGATCGGTTACGGCGGCCAGTTGCCGACCCACATCATCGCGCTGAACATCTCGAACGACGGCGTGCTGAGCCTGACGATTCGCGAAGGTCTCACGGTCGCGCACATCATCATTGTCGGGCCGCCCGAAGGCAACCCGATCCTTCCGCCAAACCTGATCAAGGGCGCGCTCACCCTCAAAGAGGGCCAACCCTACTCCGACGACGCGCGCGACAAAGATTACGAGAACATCAAGAAGTTGTACGAGAAGTACGACCTGCAGATCGGCGACTTCGAGGCCGGCATCGATCCCACGTCGGTGGATAACGTCAAAGGCACCGCCGACGTAAAGTACGACATTCACGTCGCCGTCGTCGGCGCCGTGCAGATCACGGGCAACACCAAGACCAAAGACGAGGTCATCCGGCGCCAGCTGCGGCTGCGCCCCGGCATGATCATCACCCAAGGCTTGCTGCACCGCGACTACGACCGGCTCAACAATCTCGGATTCTTCGAAAAGGTCGAGCTGAACCCCAAGCCCGGCCCCGATCCCAAGAAGCCCTATCAGGTCACGCTGAATTGGAACCTCAAAGAACAGCGGACGGGCACCGCGCAAATCGGCGCCGGATATTCCGGCGGTCCGAACGGTCAGGGCTTAACCGGCACGCTTTCCTACGCCGAGAACAACATCAACGGTACGGGCAACGGCGCGCAGGTCCGGTTCGAGCGCGGCTCGCGCGTGTCGACCGCATCGCTCTCGTTCTCGATCCCGTATCTCGGCAGCACGCCCAAGACGCAGAAGTACAGCTTGGGCGCGTCCATCTTTTCGCAAAACCTGACGAACTTCTATCAGGTCTATCAGGCGTCCGCGGCGCAAGCCGTCGGAGGCAATCCCATCGCCTGTTCGACGATCCCACCCTACACGTGTCCGGGTACGACCTCGACCGGAGCGGCCGGAACGATTCCGGTCGTGCTGACGCCCAACTCAAATCTGCTCAGCGGCGTCGCCGCGCAGTATGGCAATCGCTCGAACGGACTCACGCTCAACCTCGGCCGCCGCTTGAGCGACATCTTCACGGCTTCACTCGGCGTCAGCGTGCAGCGCCTGAGGACCTCGGTAGATTTGCCGTCGCCGTTCTTCCTGGCCGGCACGCAGAACTTTTTCAACGCGCCGACCACGAATAATCCGCTCGACACGTCCCAGAACGGGACGTCGACGCTCGGCATCGCGGCGAGCTCGATCGCCAACACGGCGAGCGGCCGAGGCTTCAACCTGCAAAGTTTGACCCTCGGGCTGCAGGCCGACTCGCGCGACGACATCTTCAACCCGCGCCGCGGCACGTTCGCCAACTTCACCCAGGAAGTCTCGGGCAAATACGTCGGTTCGGCCTTCGCCTACACCATCACGACGATCGACGCGGCGCGTTTCTATCCCGTGAAGAACGCGACGCTCGGTCTGCACGCGATCATCGGCATGACCACCGGCGCCATACCGCCCAACAAGCTGTTCGTCTTTTCGGATCAGCAGTTGCGCGGCTACTCGGCCGTGTATTACGGCACCGAGGAGCGGCTCGGGCAAGTGGAGTTGCGGATCCCCGTCACGCAAGATCGCAGCTTCAACTTCGCGCTCTTCGGCGATTATGGTTCGCTGCGCATCCGCGGCGCGACGCCGATCGTCGACAGCTTCGGCAACGTCGTCGTCGACTACAACAAGTGGATTTACCACGGCGACGCGGGCGTCGGGCTGCGTTTCGACGTCAAGCAACTCGGCTTCCGGTCGATCCGCCTCGACCTTGCGCGCGGTAAGGGCGGCAGCCACACCAGTTTCGGAATAGGACAGAGCTTCTAACACGATGCGTACGTTGTTTCATCCCCGAGTCGCCGCAGCGGCGGCCGCGCTCGTTCTTGCGGTCGCGATGCTGGCGCCGGCAACGCTTGCGGCAGACGTGACCGACATCGGTTACGTCGACCAGACGCAGCTGTCGAACATCCCGCGCTTCGCCGCGGCTAACCGGCAGCTCGCGCAGTACAAGGCGGATCTCGACCGGCAGTTCGCAGCCCGCATGCGCGGCGTGAAGAACGCAAGCGATCAGGGTCGCATCGCCCAAGAGTTTCAAAACAAGATGGCGGCGCGTCAGCGCGATGCGCTCGGACCGCTCTTCCAGCGGGCCCAGGTGGCCATCGCCTCGGTTGCGTCCACCAAGAATCTGTCGGTCGTGTTGGACAAGCGGATCGTCATCATGGGCGGTCAGGACATCACCCGCAACGTGATCGATCTGTTCAACGGCGTCGGCGATCCCGTGCCGCCGGTCAGCACGCCGCCGCCGTCGTCCGTCGGCTTCGTGGATCAAGTGCAGATCAACGCGCTGCGCAAAGTGAAGGCTGCCAACGACGACTTCGTCAAGTTCCAGCAAGAGCAGTCCAACGCCGCGCAGCAGAAGATGAAATCGGCGAAGAGCGATGCCGACCGTCAGCAGATCTTCAAGGACATGCAGAAGACCTTGCTGGACAAGAAAAAGCAAACGATCGATCCGATGGTCGATCAGGTCAAGCGCGCGATCGCCGTCGTGGCGAAAAAGAAGAACTTGCTGCTCGTCATCGACCGCTCGAACCTGATCTACGGCGGAACCGATATCACCTCGGATGTCAGCGCCGAGCTCAAGTAGGCGCATCCGCGCGCTCGCCTTCGCTCTAGCGGCGGCTGCGGCCGGTGCAAGCGGCTGCACGTCCTCGGGCCGAGACGCCGCGACGGCAACGGCGACGGCGCCCGCCGCAGGCGGCGCCATCGCATACGTTCGCATGGACGACCTCGTCAAGCGCCATCCTCTGTACGCGCAGCTCTCGCGGCTCGACGACGACATGGAGGCGCTGCAGTTACGGAGCGTCGGGCCGAGCCCCGCGCTGGCGCCCGCCGACTTACGGCGCCAACAGCTCGCCTTGCAAAAAGAATTGGAAGCGGCCTCCGACCGCGCGAACGCCGCCCTCAAGGCCAAGCAGCAAGAGTACGCCAAACGCGAGAATGACGCGATCCGCGAAGCGCTCGCGTCCGCCGGCGGCGGGGCCGGACCGGGCGGCGCCGCGATCGGTGCGGGGATAGACGCGCAGATGCAGCGCCAGGCGCGCGACGTCGCGCGAAAAGCGCAAGCTAACCTCGACGCCTACCGCAAGCAGGTCGTCGCGCAGGACGAATCGGCGCTGCGCGCGGTGCAGGCGTCGCTCAACGAGCGCGCCGCGCGTTCGTACCGCACGAAGCTCGAGCAACTGCAGAAAAAAGAAGCCGACGAGGCGCTGCGGCTGGCGAACGAAAATTCGGGCGAGCGACTGTCGCTGCGGACCAAGTTGTCCAATCTCGTGCTCGACGAAACACAGCGCGACGATGCGCGCAAGCAGCTGGAGGCCCTCGATCGCAAAGAAAACGACGCGCTCGCCGCAATGAAAAACCGCGACGTGGCGACGTTGAACGCCTACCAAAACCAGCTGCGCGCGGAAACCGGCGCGGAAATCAACCGCCAGGCGAGTGCGATGCGCGCGCGTACCCTCGCGAAGATCAACAAGCGCGAACGGGACACGCCAACGGAACTCGCGACCAAGCTCGGGCTTCCGGTGGGCGGCGGCACGAACGGAGCGCCGCGCACGGCCCAATTGCCGTCGGACGTGCGTACCAAGCTCGAGGCCCTGCACGAGAAGTACAAGCAAGACTTCACCAAGGACGCCAAGGCAACGATCGACGATTTCCAAAAGACACGAGCCCAGCTCACGAACCGCTTCGCGAAGCTCCAAGGCGTCGACAACGCGTCGCTGATCGCCGCCCAAACGCAGTTGACCGTCCTGCAAAAACAGCGCAGCCAACTCTACGAGCAAATGGTCGCCCAAATAGGCCGCGAGGTCAAACTCATTGCCGCCCGCCGCGGCATCAACGTCGTCGTCAGCGATGTCGCCGGGCCGTCCAACGCCGTCGACCTCACCGCAGACGCCGAAAAGGACATTGAGAGTTTACACGAGTGAAACGCACGCTTACGCTTTGTCTCGCCGCGCTGCTCCTCAGCGGCTGCGCGCACGCCACCACCGGACAGATCGCGACGGTCGACATCTCGCGCTTGACCGCGAATTGGCCGAAGTTCCTCAACTACCAAAATCAGCTGGCGTCGGATACCGACGCGATCCAGCGTTCGAAGGCGTCCGCACGGGACAAGGCGCGCCAGCTCGATGCGGTGCGGCAGCGCTTCATCAACATGCAGAACGAAGTGACGCGCGACGTTCAAGCGGCGGCGGAACAGGTCGCAAACGAGCAGCACTACAAGCTGGTCGTGACGCGAGAGTTCGTCGGCTACGGTGGGACCGACATCACCGCCGACGTCGAGAAGGTCCTCAAGATCACCGAGAAGTCCCCGGCCCCATAGGCGCCGGGGCAATGCGCGCATGCCGATGACGCTGGCCGAGTACGCCGCGCGCGTCGGCGGCACGGTGCGGGGCGACGGCGCGGTAGAAATCGAACGCGTTGCGGCCATCGACGACGCCGACGATCGCACCTTGACGTTTGCGGTCGGCGGGGGCTATCTGCGCGGCGCGCTGCAATCGCGCGCGGCGGCGGTGCTGACCGAGGTCGCGCTTGCGGATGCTGCGGGCTCGGCCACCAAGCCGCTCTTGATCGTGCCGTCGGTGCGAGCGGCGCTCGCCTCGCTTTTGGCGGCGCTCGAGCCACCACGGCCGCGCCGGCCTTTCCGCGACCCGAGCGCGAGCGTGGATCCCGGCGCGAAGATCGGGCCCGACGTGCACGTCGGAGCGCAGGCGGTCGTCGCCGCGGGCGCCGAGATCGGCGCCGGCTCGGTTATCATGGCGGGCGCGATCGTCGGCCCCGATGCGCGGCTCGGCCGCGATTCTACGCTACATCCGCACGCCATGCTGCTCGCCGGCTGCGTCGCGGGCGACCGCGTCGTGCTGCACGCCGGCGCCGTCGTGGGCGCCGACGGTTTCGGGTATGCGTTCCTGGACGACCGCTTCCTGAAGATTCCGCAGATCGGCAACGTCGTGCTCGGCGACGACGTCGAAATCGGCGCGAACGCCTGCGTGGACCGCGGGCAGACGGGATCGACCACGATCGGCGAAGGGACGAAGATCGACAACCTGGTGCAAATCGGCCACAACTGCAAGATCGGCAAGCACTGCGTGTTTGCGGGCATGACCGGACTTGCGGGTTCGACCGTCGTCGGCGACTACGTGATGGTCGGCGGCCAGTCGGCCTTCAAAGGGCACATCACGGTCGGATCGCGCGTGAAGATCGCCGGCAACACCATGGTTTGGGGCGACGTGCCCGACGATGCGTTCGTCAGCGGCCAGCCGGCTCACGACCATCGCGACGAGTTGCGACTGCAAGTGCGGCTGCGCAATCTCGACAAGCTTTTCGAGCGCGTGAAGGCGCTCGAACGTAACCCGTGACGCTCCAGCAAACGCTCGCCGGACCATTTACCGTCGAGGGCATCGGGCTGCACACCGGCATCGAAGCGCGTGCCGTCGTCAGCCCGCAGCCCGAGAACGCGGGACTGCGCTTTCGCCTCGGCGCGAGCGGACCGGAGTTTCCGGCGACGACGGACTACGTCGTGGAAACGCGTCTGGCGACCGTGCTCGGGAGCGGCGGCAAGACCGTTTCGACGGTCGAGCACATCCTCTCGGCCCTGCTCGCACTCGGCGTGGACAACGCGCTCGTCGAGGTCGAGGGTCCGGAGATCCCGATCCTCGACGGCAGCTCGCTACCGTTCGTCGAGGCGATCGAGCGCGCGGGCCTGCGCGCGCAAAGCGCGGCTGCGCGCGTGATGCGGCTGGAACGCCCGCACGTCTTTCGCGACGGCGAGGCGGTTCTCGCCCTCATTCCGGGGCCGGCTTTTCGCGTGCGCATGGGCGTGGATTTCGCGCCCCCGGTCGGCGCGCAAGCCTACGATGCGGCCATCGCCGCGCTCGGGTACGCGCGCGACGTCGCCCCGGCGCGCACGTTCGGCTACCTCAAGGACGTCGAAGCGCTGCGCCGCGCAGGCCACGCGCTGGGCGGATCGCTCGACAACGCGGTGGTTTTCGACGATGAGGGTCCGCTGCGGCCACTGCGCCTTCCCGACGAAGTCGTTCGCCATAAAGTGCTCGATTTGATCGGCGATTTCGCGCTGCTCGGCGCGCGGCCTCAATTCGAAGTACTGGCGTTCAAGAGCGGTCACGGCCTGCACGCCCAGGCGGTCGCGGCGCTGCGCGGCGAAGAAGCGGGCGTGACGGTATTTCGCGCATGATCGTGCCGCCGGGGCGCACGATGACGATCAGCGAGATCATGGAAATCTTGCCGCATCGCTATCCGATGCTCTTGATCGACCGCATCGTCGCCTTCGAGCCGATGGTGCGCGCCAACGGGTACAAGAACGTCACGTTGAACGAGCCGTTTTTTCAGGGCCACTTTCCGGGCGCTCCGCTGATGCCGGGCGTCTTCATGATCGAAGCGCTCGCGCAGCTTGGCGGCACGATCATCATGAACGCCGACGACTTCCGCCGCCGCACCCCCTTCTTGGCCGGCATCGACAAAGCGAAGTTCCGCCGTCCCGTCATTCCGGGCGATCGCCTCGACATGGAGACGACCCTGCAGAAGACGCGCTCGAACATGGGCTGGGTCAGCGCGATCGCCAAGGTGGACGGCAAACTCGCCTGTTCGGCGGATCTGATGTTTTCGCTCGGCATGGTGACCGACTTTCATCTCGACGCCGCGGTCTTGCACGAATGATCCATCAGACCGCGATCGTTCACCCAAAAGCCGTGGTCGGACGCGGCGCCGAGATCGGACCGTACTGCGTGATCGGCGAACACGTGAGCATCGGCGACCGCACGCGGCTGCTCGCCCACGTCGTCGTCAACGGGCGCACGACGATCGGCCAAGATTGCGTGGTGTATCCTTTCGCGTCGATCGGCATGCAGTCGCAAGATCGCAAGTACGAAGGCGAGTTCTCGTACACGACCATCGGCGACCGCACGACGCTGCGCGAATTCGTTTCCATTCATCGCGCGACCGGCGAAGGCGAGACCACGCAGGTGGGTAACGATTGCCTGCTGCTCACGTACGTGCACGTCGCGCACAACTGCCGCGTTGGCAACTTCGTCACGATGTCGAGCACCGCGCAGCTCGCCGGCCACGTCATCGTGGACGATTATGCAACGCTCGGCGGCATGGCCGGCGTCCATCAGTTCGTGCGGATCGGCACGTATGCGATGGTCGGCGGATTTTCGAAGACCGCGCGCGACGTGCCGCCCTATACGCTCGTCGAGGGGCTGCCGTCGTCGGCACATGGCCTCAACTCGATCGGGTTGCGACGCGCGCAGTTTCCGCGCGAAACGATCGCCGACCTCAAAGCGATGTACAAGGCGCTGTACCTTTCTCAACTCAACACGAAGCACGCGCTCGAAGCGATGCGCGAGATCGTGAAAACGGAAGAAGGCCGCCGTTTGATCGCTTTCGTCGAAAACTCGGAGCGCGGGATCGTCAAGCGCGCGCGCGCCGACGATCCGTCGGCGGACCCGTCCGATCCCGAGACGTTGGAAGCGTTGGAGC
>JACRTZ010000099.1 GCA_014304965.1 Vulcanimicrobiota bacterium
CCGAAGGGCAGTCGGCATGCCGGCGCTCAGACGGACGCCGGCATCCACAAAATTCGGCACGTCGTCGTCATCATGCAAGAGAACCGCTCGTTCGACAGTTACTTCGGGACGTATCCGGGCGCCGACGGGATTCCGATGCAGAACGGTGCGCCTGCAGTCTGCGTTCCGAACCCGGCCGGCGGCTGCACGCGACCCTATCACGACACCGCCGACCTCAACCGCGGCGGTCCGCACAGTCACCTCAACGCCATCGCCGACGTCGATTCGGGCAAGATGGACGGGTTCGTCCAAGAGGGTCGCCGCGCGGCTCGCAACTGCGCCGATCCGAACGATCCGCGTTGCGGCGGGAACGACGTGATGGGGTACCACGACGGGACCGAACTGGCGAACTACTGGCGCTACGCGCGCGACTTCGTGCTGCAAGATCGCATGTTCCAGCCGAATGCGTCCTGGAGTCTGCCGCAGCATCTCTACATGGTTTCGGAATGGTCGGCAAAGTGCGCGACCATCGGCGACCCCATGAGCTGCCGTGACGAAGTGCAATCGCCGGATCCGCCGCGCGATTTCCGCGGGCGCCGCGCCGCCGCACCGCGGCAAGCGGGCCGTCCCGACTACCCTTGGACCGACCTCACGTACTTGCTGCACAAGAGCCACGTGTCGTGGGCGTATTACGTGATGGGCGGCAGCGAGCCCGACTGCCGAAACGATGCCGCAGACTGCCCGCCCGTCCGTCAAAACGCGCGCACGCCCGGTATTTGGAACCCGCTACCGTCATTCGATACGGTCAAAGCCGACGGAGAACTCGGCAACGTTCGCGACCTGCGCGATTTCTACAAGGCCGCGGCAAACGGCACGCTGCCCAACGTCGTCTGGATCTGCCCCGCCGGCAAATACTCCGAACATCCGCCCGGGCTCGTTAGCACGGGACAGGCCTACGTCACGGGCCTGATCAACGCGATCGCGCAGGGTCCGAACTGGAATGACACCGCGATTTTTCTGACCTGGGACGATTGGGGAGGCTTCTACGATCACGTCGTCCCGCCGTCGGTTGACGCCGCCGGCTACGGCTTACGCGTGCCCGGAATCGTTATCAGCCCGTATGCTCGGCGCGGCTACATCGATCATCAAACGCTCAGCCACGACGCCTACGTCAAATTCATCGAGGACGACTTTCTCGGCGGCGCGCGCATCGATCCGAAGACCGACGGCCGCCCCGACTCGCGGCCGGGCGTGCGCGAGAATGCCGCCGCGCTCGGCGACCTGCGCAACGACTTCGATTTCGCACAAACGCCGCGGCCGCCGGTGGTCCTTCCCGGCGGCGTCGTCTGGAGCGGAGGGTAGCGCCTCAGGCTAATCCCAAATGGAACGCTCGTACGCAGTCGGCGCCGCATCCGCGCTTTCAACCGACCGTTCGAGCGCCGCGAGCGCACCGGAAATGGAACGCAACGTGTCGGTCATGGACACCGGCGCGTTCATCCTTGCGAAGTACTGCGAAGAGAAAAACGCCCGCCGCGGCGATGGGCGAGAGCGAACCACGTCCCGAAGCAAATAAAAAGCCGCCGGCTTCGTCCGGCGGCTTTTTATGTTACCTCAATGCCTGGCTAAAACCCGAATCCGACCGTGACCTCCGGTACGGCGACCAAACAGCGTCCCGCCTGCTCCGTCGATCGCGTACAGTTGAACGACGTACGGCTGACCCGCGATTGCTGCCGGCGCCGGGACCGTGGTGATCGGCACGACCGTGCCGCTCGCAACGCCGATACCATCGTAGAATGCCGCGGGAATTGCGGCGATGGGTGAAATGACGCTCGTGTTGATGACGGCCGCCCCCACGATCGACGCGGCCGGTGCGGGAACGTTCCCCGCACCCGGAAGGGTGGTCGGCACTCCGCTGCTCGGCGTGTAGCCGAAACCGACGCCGTTCGCCTTACCTATGCTGAACGCGGGCGCCGCGTTGTGCGAGATCGCTTCCGTCGGCGGCATCGTGGTGAAGCTCGGCTCCCCAGAGACGTACAGGCCGAGCGTGCCCGTCGCGGCCCTTCCGCCCAGAACGATCGTTTCGCGCAATGGATTGCTGCCTACGCCCGGCGAGATCGTGGTCACCGAGATCAATGCCTTCGTGATGTATGGACCCGGCGCGGTCGGACACTCTAGCCCGGCCTGCGACGCCCCCGAAAACGGATAGACCGCGACCGTGTGCGAGATTCCGCCGGCGACCGCAAAGAGGCTGGACGAGGCGCTGCCGTACGACACCGACGGTGCGGTGACCCCGAATGGCAGACTGTCGATGCAGATGTCGATCATACCGAAATCCGGCGAACCTTGAACGAAGCGCAACAATGCGGTGCTGGTTCCGCCGGATTGAAACTGACCCGAAGCGCCGCCGGAGTCGGCGTGATCTTGTCATCGGTGCGCAGCAAATTGCCTGCGCCCGGATCGTGCTCGAACGGGCTGTTGTTCGTCGGGCTCGTGAGGAACGCGTTGACGAACGGATCCGCCGGAGCCCCGCCGATCGTTTGTGCGACGGTGTGCGCTGGCGCGAGGAATCGTCAACGAGAATCGAGCCGTTGACCTGAAGCGACTGAACGAAGGGACTCGCCGTCTTCGGCGGGTTCATGAAGTCGTGAAGATTCGTCTTGACCACGCCCAAAACGGCAAGTTCGTCTTTGACCGAATTTACGAGCGTCTGCAGGCGATCGACGTCGTCCTGAGATGTCGTGCCCGCTCCCTTCCTTTGGAGACGTTCGATCGCGCGCGCGAGGAGTTTCGCCAACTGCGGCCGCGTGAGCGGACGCTCACGGATGAACCGCGTGAAGCGGTAGGTGTCAATGACGCCGTGCGAGGCAAGTACGTCGAGAGTTTGCGAAACCCAGGGACCCGGAAGGTCGATCGGCGGCGTTGCGCCCGCCTTCGTGCCCAACGCGACGAGCGAGCTCGCGAACAAGCCCGCGGAAAACGCAAGGGTGACGAAGCGCTTCATCGTTTTCTCCGGATAGGGGCGGCTGCTACTTGTGCCGTTCATTGGAGCGGATTCTGCGGGTCGACGACCGCGATCGTGATGCTGCCGACTCCGCCGGTCGGTACGAACTTCGTGCCGTACCGGTTGGAGCGGCCCCCATTTCGACCGGACACGTGGCATAGCCTGAGGGCATAGGCGTAAGCCTATGCGTACG
>JACRTZ010000118.1 GCA_014304965.1 Vulcanimicrobiota bacterium
CGATCTCGGCCCGGCGCTCAAGGATCTGCTGGCGAACGCCTAAACCGCCGTTACGCTAGTGCGAGGCTGCGCTCGCAGCGACGGCGGGTTCGCCCGCGTCGAGATCTTCGAGAAACTTCTCGGCCTCCATGGATGCTTTGCAGCCCATCCCTGCGGCGGTAATCGCCTGTTTGTAGCGGATGTCGTACACGTCGCCGCCGACGAACACGCCGGGGACGTTCGTGTGTACGCCGTCGCGTGACACGATGTAGCCCTGCGCGTCAAGTTCGAGCTGATCGCGAAAGATCGCAGTATTCGGGTCGTGGCCGACCGCGACGAACATCGCGTCCGCTTCGATCTCGGAACGTTCGCCGGTCTTGAGGCTGCGTAGCACGAGCGACGTGAGGTGGAACTCGCCCTTCGCTTCGTCCACGACCGTATCCCAAAGAAACGAGATCTTCGGATGCCGCAGCGCGCGATCGGCCATGATCTTACTCGCGCGCAACGTGTCGCGACGGTGGATGACGGTGACCTTCGAGCCGAAGCGCGTCAGGAAGAGCGCTTCTTCCATCGCCGAGTCGCCGCCGCCGATGACGACGATGTGACGCTCTTTAAAAAATGCGCCATCGCAGGTCGCGCACGACGACACGCCCGAACCGCGCAAGCGCTCTTCGCCGGGAATGCCGAGCCAGCGCGCACTCGCACCCGTCGCAACGATCACGCTCTGCGCCGCAACCTCGCGGTCGTCCGCCCACACCCGCAACGGATAACCGGAAAAATCGACTTTCGTGACGTCGACGAATTCGATCTTCGCGCCGAACCGTTCCGCCTGTGCGCGAAAATGCTCCATCAACTCGGGCCCGAGGATGCCGTTGGGAAACCCGGGATAGTTCTCGACCTCGGTCGTCAGCATCAACTGTCCGCCGTATTGATATCCCGCGAACACGACGGGCGCCAAGTTTGCACGCGCCGCGTAGATGGCCGCGGTTAACCCGGCAGGCCCGGACCCGATGATGACCAGACGTTCCATTGCCGTCTCCTTCGACCGCGTGGAAAGCGGACCCGGTTGCGCCGTCGAAGGCGCCCCGGATGCTCGAGGATGATTTCAGCGACGTCTTTCGCAAGGCCAAACGCGGTACCGGCGTGGACGACGCCACGATCGCGAAGCGGACCGGCCTTGCGGTGGCCGACCTCGCGGCCTGGACGAAGGGCGAGGGGATTCCGGGCGAGGACGCGGCCCGCGCGCTCGCACCGCTGCTCGGCCTCGACCCCGGAAAGCTCGCCGATCTGGCGGCGCAGCGCTGGGAACCGCACGTCGGATATCCGGCCGACGTTCGCCACCATCCGCACGACCCGCATCCGTCCAACGGGTACCTGTTTCATCTCGAAGACGGGCGTACGGCCGCCTTGATCGATCCGGCCGGCCTGCCCGCGACGTTGATGCGCGCGATCGGCGAAGGACCGTACGCGCTGCGCTATATTCTGATCACACATAAGCACGCCGACCATTGCGATGCAACCGCGGACGTCGCGCGCGCATTTCCCGACGCGCAAATCGTCATGCATCGCGCCGACGTCGCGGCGATCGGTTCGCTCGCGCACAAGGCGCTGCCGATTACCGACGGCGAGGCGTTACCGTTCGGCGACGCGGCCGAGATTCGCATGCTGCACACGCCAGGGCATACCGACGGCTCGTCGTGCTTTTTGTTCAAGTCCACGCTGTTCACAGGCGACACGCTCTTCGCCGGCAGCGTCGGCGGAGCGTTCGGCGACGTCAGCACCTACGACGCCATCCTCGAGCGCGTGCGCACCAAAATCTTCAACCTCGACGATGCGACCGTCTTGATGCCGGGCCACGGCCCGCCGTCGACGGTCGCTGAAGAGAAAGCACATAACCCGTTCTTCTAAGCGTCCCGCATTAGCGGGATACAACTCTCCGGCCTCGAACATACGTTCGGCGCCGCCTTGACGCAGATGCACCACGTCGTTAATCAAGGGGTATGTCCGAACAACTTGTCCTTGATGCTGAAGGAATGCCAAAAAAGACCAAACGCTTGCTCACGATCGGCAGTCGGTACGCGCGAACAAGCGACGTCACGCTGTATGAGGGTCGCTGCGAAGACTTCTTGCCGCAAATCCCACGCGGCGAGGTTCAACTCGTCGTAACTTCTCCGCCATACAACATCGGTAAGAAATATGAACGCCGAAACAAGCTTAGCATCGAGCAATACATCGAGCAGCAACGTCACGTCGTCGCGCACTGTGTCGATAAGCTTAGTCCAACCGGCAGCATTTGCTGGCAAGTCGGGAATCACGTCGCCAACAACGAGCTCTATCCCATAGATATCATGCTCTATCCCTTATTTCGAGAGTTAGGAATGGTGCTGCGGAATCGGATCATCTGGCACTTTGAGCACGGCCTTCATTGCACTCGCCGGCTATCAGGCCGCTACGAAACAATCTTGTGGTTTACAAGGCCTGGGAACGACTACACTTTCAACCTTGACGCCGTCCGCGTTCCGCAAAAGTATCCCGGCAAGAAATACTTCAAGGGTCCGAAGGCCGGCCAATATTCTGCAAATCCGCTTGGAAAGAATCCAAGTGACCTCTGGGTCATTCCAAACGTCAAGCACAATCATGTTGAGAAAACCGCACACCCTTGTCAATTTCCCGTCGAACTCGTAGAGCGTCTGGTGTTAGCTCTAACACGGCCCGGGGATCTTGTATTTGATCCATATCTTGGTGCCGGAACAGCTGCCGTTGCTGCAACCCTTCATGGGCGTCGGGCAGCCGGAGCAGATACTGTTGCGGAGTACGTTCGCATTGCCAAGCACCGCGTCGAAGAAGCCTCGCGGGGAACCTTACGCGTAAGGCCTATGAATCGGCCAGTTTACAAGCCGCAGGGTAGCATCACTGTAGCCCCGTGGGACCGTCCCCAGACCAAGGCTCCGCTCCTGGGTCCCGGCGATTGAAGACAGTCTACGAGTATTCTCATCTCGGAGGCTCTGAAATTCTTCAAGTCCGGTATCCGGAGATCGATGCGCAGATCAACGATGTCATCGCTAAGATAAATGACGTTCCGAAGATCAAGGAAAGCAAAGAGAAAACGATGTCGGGGCGGATGCTCTATTCGCCTAAGGTGACTCTGATCTATTGACGCTTAAGTCGAGAAAGTGCGTATAGAGCGGCATTT
>JACRTZ010000026.1 GCA_014304965.1 Vulcanimicrobiota bacterium
GGGCGTTCCTCACGCGAGGAAGGCCCCGAATCTACACACTTTTCCGGACGTTACCGGTGTGACGGTGATGCGACGCGTTTTTTGGTACACCGAATTAGACCCCGGGCAGACGAGCTTCAGCAAAAACGCCAGAAGTTGAAACCGCGAGTTTCGGATGATTTGACGGTGAGTGGTTCACGAAACTAGCGATTGATACTCTCTGGGGATTTGCCGCCCTCGCGGGCGAGCGCGATCATTTCACGCATGCGTGGATGATCGCCGGGAATCGTTTTCTCCCACTCCTCAAACGTCGGCACCGGATGGCCGGTGCGGAAGAGGAGATAGTACGCTCCGAGCGCGCCGAGAAACTTGAAGCGTTTCTTCAGATCGCCGACGAGCGCGTCGTACGATTCGAACGAACCGAGATACGCTTCAAAGCCGCCGGGCTGCTTTTCGAGTTCGAGCAGTTTGCGCGCGTTTTCGATCGTGGCCGCGATTTTCTGGTACGTTCGCACGACGCCACCGTCAGCCATGATGCGCTCGATGTCGGTCGAGTCCATCGCCGCCACGCGCACCGGGTCGAAGTTTTCGAATAGGCGGAGATAGTCGTCCCAGCGGTCCTCGATCATCTTCCACGACAAACCCGCCTGAAATACGGCGCGCGACATGATGGCAAGATAATCCGCTAGGCCGGCCGGTTTGACGACTTCGGGAATCGCCATCAGGTCGAGAGCGCCTGAACGCGGGCCGAAAATTCCTCGAGCAGCGCGCGCCGATGGGTACGCAACCCGAGATAGGCCGGCGTGCCGATCCGCACGCGCACGGTCCAACCCTCGCGGTCGCGCACATACTTGAAGCCCACCGGAAACATCGGCACGCGGCCTCCGGTTCGCCGTTGCGCGAGTGCGGCCATCGTGAGAAAGCCGCCGCCGAACGGCAGGTACGCGTCGACCGCCGGTTTGCGCGACCCGGCAGGGTCGATCGTCGGCGCACCCTCCGGAAAGACGGCGACCATCTCGCCGCGTTCCAGCAGCGCCGCACCCGCGCGGATGGCCGGTCTTGCCTCTAGCCCCGCACCGCCCGCGGGCCACTCCAAGAGCGAGGCCGTACTCGACGCGATCGCGCGCGGCCACGTGCCGCGCAACCGGGTGAGCGAGATGACGAGGTGCGGCCTCCGCGGCAGCATCTCGAGCAGCACCGCCGGATCGTAGAGATAATGGAAATAGCGGCAGACGAGCAGCGCGGGCCCCTCCTCGGGCAGGTTGCGAAAGCCGTCGGTCGTGACGCGCAGATTCCGCGCGACGAGCACGCGTGCGGCAAGCGACGCGAGGGCGGCGGCGAACGCGGGCGACGTGGAGATCGGCGCACCTCTTGGAACGGACGAGGAAGAAGGCATCGGTGGCTTCGGCCGCTCGCTTTTCCTTTCACACGGAAAGCGAACGCCGAGCGTCATCGTTCTCTTTCACGGATTCACCGCAGCTCCCACGCAATTCGCCGATCTGGGCGCGACCCTCCATGCCCGCGGCGCGAACGTCTCGATTCCCCGCCTGCCGAGGCACGGTCGCGAAGACCGCATGACCCGCACGCTCGAAGAACTGACCGCAGCCGAACTGACGACCTTCACCCAGAGCAGCATCGAAGCGGCGCGCCCGCACGGCGAGCGCATCGTCGTCGCCGGGTTTTCGCTCGGCGGACTGATGACGGCGTGGGCCGCTCAGAACTGCGAACTCGACCGCGCGGTCGCCATCGCGCCGTTTCTCGGCCTCGCCTGGCTGCCGCACCGTCTTGCCGCGCGCACCGCCCGGTTCGTGCGCCGCGTACCGAACATGTTTCTGTGGTGGAACCCGCTCGTGCGCGAGGCGCTTATGCCGCGCGAGGGGTATCCGCGCTATCCAACCCACGCCGTCGCCGACATGTACGCGATCGCGGGCCAACTCTTCGACGACGCCGCCTTGCATGCACCGAAGACGCACGACATCAGCCTCGTCCTCAACGCGAGCGAAGTCGTCGTGCGTAATCGCACCGCGCGCCGGCTAGCCGCCTATTGGTCGCGCGATGGAAAGACCCGCGTCGAAGTGAGCCATTTGCGCGGGCTGCCGCCCTCGCACGACATCATCACCCCCGATCGTTACCCGAACATCGTCAAACGGGTCTACCCGCAACTGGTCGAACTTGTCGAACGCTGAAACGTTCCGGCCCGCAACAAATTACGCCGAAGCGTGCGCGCGCTTCGACGCGCTGCGCGCGCTCGACGATGACAAGATCTCGAACGCGGCCCATTCGCGGCTGTACGACCGCGGCGCTCGTGTGCCGCTCGCCGTCGTCTTGCTGCACGGCTTCACGAACTGCCCCGAACAATGGAGCCGCTTCGCAGAAGAATTGTTCGATCGCGGGCACAACGTCGTCGTGCCCAGGCTGCCGGGACACGGTGACGCCGGCCGTTCATGCGCGCGGCTCGCGAAGATGAAAGTGGCAGATTTCGTCGCCACGACCAACGACGCGCTCGATATCGCGCACGGCCTCGGCGAACGAGTCGTCGTGGCCGGCCTATCACTCAGTGGCACTCTTGCAGCCCACGCGGCCATCCAACGTGACGATGTCGCACGCGCGCTGTCGATCGTTCCGCTACTCGGTCTGAGCGGCATGACGCCGTGGCGCGACGCGCTGCTCGCCTTCGCCCTGCGAACGCTGCCGAACGTGAACTTCCCGTGGGACCCGTTCGGCGCGGAAAAACTGATTCCGATGCATGCCTACCCCGCGTTTCCGACGCACGGTCTCGCCGAATCGCTGCGCTTCGGCCTTGCGGAGTATCGCGCCGCGGTAACGCACGCTCCGGCCGGTACGATCATCATGGTGACGAACGCGAACGATCCGGCCATCGACAATGCGATGTGCGCCGAGATCGTGCGTCGCTGGAACTCGGCGCGCCGAGGCTCCGCGACCGCATTCCAATTTCTGGACTTGCCGAAGAATCACGACATCATCGACCCGTCGAATCCGCTCCAGCGAACGGCCGAAATTTATCCAAAACTCCGCGACCTGGTCGAAGCCGCCTTGCCCTAGAGCGTTGAGGATGACCGCCGGTTCATCGAGAGTCTGATTCCCTTCACGTCGGTCTTGAGGACCGTTACGCCTTTCTTGACGCCCGCCATGTCGCTCTTTAGGACCGCCACGTCTTTCTTGACGCC
>JACRTZ010000292.1 GCA_014304965.1 Vulcanimicrobiota bacterium
CGCGCGGAATATGGGATTCCGGTGTCACGCCGGACGCGGCTCGATGTCGCTGGGGCAATCGCGCGGTGGCCTGCCGCCGGACGAGCTCGTAGAAAATGAAGCCGACATACTGCGCGATTCACAGCGCGTGATCGAGCAGTACCACGATGGCGGCCGTTATGCCATGACGCGCATCGTACTCGCTCCGTGCTCGCCCTTCTCCGTCTCGCCGGAACTTATGAGGGCGAGCGTCGCACTCGCACGTGCGAGCGGCGTTCACGTACACACACACCTCGCCGAAACGCTCGACGAGGAGCGCTTTTGCTTGGATACATTTCACCGCCGGCCAATCGAGTTGGCTGAAGATCTTGGTTGGGTTGGGGACGACGTATGGCACGCGCATGTCGTACACCCATCGCGCGACGAGTGTGCGCGCCTCGGCGAAACCCGAACCGGCATCGCGCATTGCCCTTCATCTAATATGCGGCTCGGTTCGGGCATCGCTCCGCTAGGCGCGCTCGTGCAAGCCGGCGCTCGCGTCGCTCTCGGCGTAGACGGCTCGGCATCGAACGACTCTTCGCATTTGCTCGGCGAAGCGCGCCAGGCGATGCTATTACAACGCGTGACCGGCGGCCCTGCCGCACTCACGGCCCGCGATGTCCTGCGGCTGGCGACGCGCGGTGGAGCCTCCGTGCTCGGCCGCGACGACATCGGCACGCTCGCGCTCGGAATGGCCGCGGACATCATCGGATACCGTCTGGACACGCTCGAACTGAGCGGCGGTGCCGTACACGATCCCGTCGCTGCGCTGCTCTTCTGCCGACCTTCGAAGGTCGATCTTTCGATAATTAATGGCAACGTTCGTATCAAAGATGGGGAATTTGTAGACTTCGACCTCGCGCGCCACATTGCGCGGCACAACGATCTTGCGCGCTCGCTGGTTCGCGGAGAGTAGGCTTAAGCGAGCGCCGTTTTGCGGACGGCGTCGATAGCGTTCAGCACGCGTTCGGGTGTCATCGGCAGCTGCGTGACCCATGCGCCCGTCGCAGCGTGAATCGCGCTCGCGACGGCCGCGGCGAACGGCACGAGCGGCATCTCCGCCACGCCCCGCGCGCCGTACGGCCCGTGAGGATCGGCGCTTTCCAAAATAATCGGGTACACGTCGGTCGGCATGTCGAGCGTCGTGGGCAGCAAGTACGTGCTGAAGTAGGGCGTGAGAATTTTACCGTCGCGGCATTGCAAATGCTCGGTCAGCGCGTAACCGACGGCTTGTGCAAGACAGCCCTCAATTTGCCCTTCGACCTGCTGCTTGTTGATCGCCCGGCCAACATCGTGCACGCTCACAATCTTGAGTATCTGCACGAGCCCTGTCCGCGTGTCTACCTCTACTTCGACCGCTTGCGAGACGTAGCCGTAACAATAGTTTGGGCGGCCGGCGCCGGTTAGCGGATCGAGCGGCGTGGTTGCCGGTGGGCGAAATTGCACGGTGGCCTTTGCATCTTGCCCGGGAAACTTTTGGAGCGCCTCCTCGGCAGCATCTTTTACCGCGCGACCGCCCATGAGCGTCATGCGGGATGCCGATGCGCTGCCTGCGTCCGGGGAAAGGGCGCTGTCCTCAGCGACAATCTCGACCGTTTCAAACGCAACGCCAAGCGCCTCGGCGCAAATCTGGCGCAGGACCACATGCGCCCCTTGGCCCACGTCGGCCGCGCCAATGCGCAGCGTCGCGCGCTCGATCTCGCGCGTGCCGTGCAATTCGACCGTCGCCGTCGCCTGTTCAGGAAAGCCGAATGAATACCCGACATTCTTGATTCCCGACGCAATGCCGACGCCCCGGCGCACGTGCGGCTTCGGATGCGAATCGGGCGGCGCAGAGCGTAAATGCGCACGCGCTTCTTCCACGCAGCGCTCGAGTACCGGCAGTGCAGCCACACCCGCTGGCAAAGTCTGCCCCGTCGGCTCGAAGTCCCCTTCGCGATACATATTGCGTCGCCGCAGTTCCGCCGGGTCTAGGTCCAACGCGTATGCCAGGCGCGCGACCATAGACTCCGCGGCGAACTGCGCCTGCGGCGAACCAAACCCACGAAAGGCGCCGCTTGGTACGTTGTTGGTGTAGACCGTATAGCCGTCGGAAGCAACGTGTTCGATGTTGTAACAGCCGCTTGCGAAGAGCGTCGAACCTTTTAACACTTCCGCGCTGGTTGAGGCGTATGCGCCGCCGTCGGAGACCAATTCCGTTTGCGCCGCTACGATGCGTCCATCGTGCATGGCGCCCCACTTCGCACAAATAAGATATGGATGGCGCTTGTGGTGTGCCACAATAGACTCTTCGCGGCTCCAAACCAGCGCGGTAGAACGTTGGATCTTCCAGGTAGCTAGCGCAAGCAGCGGCGCAACGCTCAAATCCTCACGCCCGCCGAACGCGCCGCCGATCTTCGCGTAGCGTACGACGACCTGCGCTTCGTCAAGATCCAGCATCTTCGCCAACTGCCGCCGGTCCTCGTGCAGCCATTGCCCGGCCGTTTCCACCACGAGTGCCTCGCCCTCGTAATACGCGATACCGGCATCGGGCTGTAAGTACGCGTGTTCTTGCCACGAGGTTTCAAACGTGGCCTCAACGACAACGTCGGCGGCTGCAAGCCCAGCCGCGATATCGCCCTTCCGAATGCGAACGTGCTCTAAGACGTTGCTCCCGTGTCCCTCGTGAACCAGTATACTACCCGGAGTCATGGCAGCACGCGCATCGGTCACGACGGGTAAGTCCTCATACTCGACGCGTACGAGCTGCGCCGCCGCCTCGGCGGCTTCGCGAGTTTCGGCCGCAACCAGCGCGACCCGGTCCCCGAAATAACGTACTATCCGATCGCAAAGCACGGGTTGATCGTCACGCACGAGGCCGTACCGATTATACGGAACGTCTTGGGCGGTTAACACGGTGATTACGCCCGGATGCGCGAGCGCCGCGCTTGTGTCAAGCAAACCGATCCGCGCGTGAGCGCGCTGCGCGAACACCACCTTTAGGTGGGCCATCTGGGGCTTTACCAAGTCGGCCGGGTATTTCGCCGCTCCGGTGCCCTTATCGAGCGCGTCGGGTCGTGATATGGACTGTCCGACGATTCTCATGCTGGCTGTTTTCCGACCTGCAGCATCGCGGCAAGAATCTT
>JACRTZ010000045.1 GCA_014304965.1 Vulcanimicrobiota bacterium
CTCGTGTGGTACACCAACGCGCAAACGCTGCTCGTCGCGCCGAGGGAGGCGTCCGCTCCCCTAGGTACACGCCGCGTATGACGTCTGCTTCAGGCCGCGGTCATTTGCTCGACGATCCGCGGCCGGTCTGGCGCGTGCTGTTCATCTTCCTCATTCCGCTGATGCTCAGCAACCTGTTGCAAGGCCTCAGTTCGACGGCGAGTGCGATCTATCTCGGCCGGCTGATCGGCGTGCACGCGCTGGCGGCGGTTTCGGCGATCTTCCCCATCATTTTCTTGCTCGTGTCGTTCATCATTGGGCTCGCGAGCGGCAGCACGGTGCTGATCGGGCAAGCCTACGGCGCACGCGACAATGACAAACTCAAGACTATCGCCGGCACGACGCTGACCTTGACCGTCCTCTTGTCGATCGTGGTGGGAGGGCTCGGCGGACTCTTGGCGGAGCCGCTCTTGAGCGCTCTCGGCACGCCCGCGGACATCTTACCGGCGTCCGCCAGTTACTGCCGGATCGTGTTTTACACGATGCCGGTCTTGTTCGTCTATTTGATTTACACGACGTTCTTGCGCGGTACCGGCGACGCGAAAACGCCCATGTACGCGCTCGTCCTGAGCACGATCCTGATCCTCGCCATAACGCCCTTCTTCATCCTGGGGTGGCTCGGACTTCCCAAGCTCGGCATCAACGGCGCGGCCGTGGCGAACGTCGTCGCGAACGTCCTCTCGCTGGGAGCGATGCTCGCGTACTTGGCGCGCATCAAACACCCGCTCGCGTTCGACGGCGCCATGCTGCGGCATCTGCGGATCGACTGGCCGCTCGCTTGGACGATCACGCGAATCGGCGTGCCGACCGGGCTCAACTTGATCATGGTGTCGCTATCGGAGATTGCGGTGCTCTCGTTCGTCAACCGTTTCGGCTCGACCGCGACCGCCGCGTACGGGGCGGTCAACCAGATCGTGAGTTACGTGCAATTCCCGGCCATCAGCATCGGCATTGCCGTTTCGATTTTCGGCTCTCAAGCGATCGGCGCGCAACGTCTCGAGCGTATTCCGCAGATCGTGCGCTCGGGCGTGGTGCTGAACTACGCGATCGAGGGCGTCCTGATCGGCATCGTGTACCTCTTCAGCTACCACGTCATCTCGCTCTTCATCATCGAGCCTGCGACTGCTGCAATCGCGCAACGGCTCCTGCACATTACGCTTTGGAGCTACGTCATCTTCGGGAACGCGCGCGTGCTGTCGGGGCTCATGCTTTCGAGCGGAGCCGTCGTGTGGCCGACGCTGATCTCGATCGCGTCCATCTGGGCCGTCGAAGTTCCCGTCGCGTACGTGCTGATGAAACGCATCGGGCTGGACGGTGTGTGGTACGGCTACCCGGCAGCGTTCATTGCCGGGCT
Organism: Vulcanimicrobiota bacterium; assembly: GCA_014304965.1. Lineage (GTDB taxonomy): Bacteria > Vulcanimicrobiota > Vulcanimicrobiia > Vulcanimicrobiales > Vulcanimicrobiaceae > Cryoxeromicrobium > Cryoxeromicrobium davisii. The sequence goes on from JACRTZ010000045.1 coordinate 1,394, forward strand.
GCTGATGCAGTTGACGTATTACAAACTGTTCTGGAAGAAACGGCCTCTCAGGCGCCTGGTCTAAGGGACTACGGGATGATCGAGCGGAGTTTGTCGGCTTCGATCACGACCACGTGAGCCGTTCTCATGTCGATCAGGCGCTCGTCCCAAAAGCGGTTGAGGGTGCGATTGACCGTCTCGCGGGTGGTGCCGATCATGTTCGCCATCTCTTGATTGGTCAGGCGAAGCGAAATGCGAACGCCGTTTTGCACGGGTTCGCCAAAGTTTTGCATTAAGTTCAGCAACAGCGATGCGAGCCGCGCACGAATGTCTTGCGAGGTTGTGGCGGCAATGAGCTTGTTCGCGGCGAGTAGCCGCTCGGAAAGTGCGATGACGATGAGCCGGCCGATCCGGGGATTGCGGTCGATCAGTCCGAGAAAATCGTCGCGCTCGATCACGCCGACGTCGACCTCGGTCAGCGTTCTGACGCTGGCCGCGCGCACGGACGTATCGAACACGCTCATCTCGCCGAAAAAGTCCCGCTCTTTGAGGATCGAGAGAATCGTTTCCCGTCCATCCGGAGCGATGCGAACGACCGCTACGGATCCGCCAAGGATCAGGTAAAAGGTTTGTCCCGGGTCGCCTTCTCGAAAAATCGTTTGGTGCTTCGCATAGCGGCGCGTACCCACGAGGCCCGCGACTTGCAAGAGTTCGGCTTCGTCGAAATCGCGAAAGAGCGGTACGTTACGCAGCGTGTCGAGTCGCACGGTGCGCACGCCGTCCTCAGCTCTCTGCCTCGGCATGATCATGTTAACAGTATCGGCGGCTTCGTCCCTGACTGAAGCGTTAACGCGCGCGTATGCCCGGCGCGACCTAAAACCGGGCGCTCGCAAGCCGATATGTGATAGAAATCACTACGAGGCGCCCGTACCGGGCGCGAGTAAAAGGTCCGTCATGTCCAGCTTTCACGCCGCGGACGGCGCCCTTTTGTCGTTTGCCGAGTGTGGTCCGCGCGGCGGTATTCCGCTCGTGCTGGTGCACGGCTGGCTCGCGGATGCGACGGTCTGGGAACCCCTCGTTGAAGCGCTCGGAGAGCGGCACCGCACGATCGCCGTCGACCTGCGCGGCTTCGGCGCCTCAAACGGGGCGCAGGGAGCCTTCAGTATAGAAAGCTTTTCGAACGATCTCGCCGACCTGATCGCCGCAATCGACCTGGATCCGGTCGTCGTCGTCGGGCATTCGATGGGAGCCGCGGTTGCACAGCGATTTGCGATCGACCATCCTGAGGCGGTCGAAGGGCTCGTCTTGATCGCGGCCGTTCCCGCGAGCGGCGTCGCCTTTCCACCCAAGATCGAAGCGATGTTCCGGGCGGCGGCGAGCGATAAGGTGGTTGCGGCGCGCTGGCTCGACGGGCTTGCCTACGGCGAATGGACGCCCGAGTTATCGGCCGTGCTTCACGCCGCAGCCGCGCGGGCCAATCACGCCGCAGCCGCGCAGAGCCTCGAAGCGTGGCTGCACGCCGATTTTGCAGCCGAGGCTGCAACCATCGAGACGCCGACGCTGGTGATCGCTCCCTCGGCCGACCGGCCGATGACGCCCGACTTCTTACGGAAGAACGTCGCCGACGTGATTACGGACAGCCGCTTCGTGGTGCTCGATAAGGCCGGACATTATGCGACCGTGGAGCGGCCAACTGAAATCTCGGCGCTGATCGACCACTTCGTCGAGTCGCTGTAATCAGAACGTTCCGGGGTAGGC
>JACRTZ010000244.1 GCA_014304965.1 Vulcanimicrobiota bacterium
ATCCCGGGGCGCCTGAATATGACGTGGTCCAGACACCGGAGAAACAGGCCAGCGCTAACATCCCGCCGTGGTTTGGATCGACCGGGACCTGAGCTGCGACGTTGGTGACGGCACCAAACCCCGTGTGCGTGAAGCCTCGGAAGCCTAAGTGCACGTCGTTGCCTTCTACATGCACGATTGCAGCGCTAATGTTTCCCTGCACCGGCAAGGTGAACGAAACCGATGCAGGTTCGCCCACGCTTGCGTATTTGTAGAACAGCCCCGTCCCGAATAAGTCTCCAGCGCTCGTATATGCCGCAGTCCAGCCCGGCGGCGTATTGGGCACGACGTGAGCCTGGTTTTCGACACACGCGATTTCGAGGTCGCCGCCGTTCGGCGCGCCCTTCGGCCATGGCAGCGTCAGAGGTCCCGGCCACGTGCTACCGCTATTGCTGTCGGTGATCCCGAACGTTTGCTTTGGCGCGACGAGAATACCGTATGCGTCGGTCTCGGGATAGGCCGTCGAGAGTGACGACGCGGTCGACGCGACGCTTATGGGAGTCGTCAGATCGGTCGTCAGCGTCGAGCGCTGTTCGAAGAAGGAAACGTACGTACTGTCGTGCTGCGTGTTTTGCACCCAGCCCGGCGCAACAGAATACGATCCCGTCCAGGTGCCCGAAAAGCATGCCAGGGGCAGCATCGCGGCTACCTGCGGAGTGAGCGGCGAGGTCGAGACGTTCTTATTCGCGCCGAATACGGCGTGCGAAAACTGCGGTGCATTTCCGAGCGCCCGCGGACCTTCACCATGGCGACGCTAATGTTGCCGGCGACGGGCAACGTAAACGTTTCCGACGCAGATCCTTGGTAGGAATTGTACGTATAGAAGAGCGCCGTGCCAAACGAACCGGCGGCGCTATTGTAGAGTGCCTTCCAACCGGAGGGAACGTTTGCCAAAACATGCGCCTGATTCTGGACGCAGGCGATTTCGAGGTCGCCGCCTTGCGGGGGCCCCTGCGGCCAGGTGAGCGTTAGCGGTCCTGGCCAGGTCGCGCCGCTAACCGCATCCACGACTTGCAGGCCGCTTATGCTTTGCGGCGCACGTTCAAGGGCGTTCGGCGCGAACGCGCCGCTTGAGGCTGCGGGAACCATGCCTCCCGAATGGCTGCACCCGGGAAGCAGCGCGATCGCGGCTACGGCGAACGTCACCGGGAGGAATAAGCGCCGGATCGGAAGCTGCATGAACGTGCTCCTCGCCTGAAGCGATAACAACATCACGGCGAACGATACGCCGTTCCCGCGCTGAACCGACATTCGAGCCGCTCGCCTTGCCCCCTCGAAAATCGAGCTGTAGAAGCGCTCGTCGCCGAAAACTTGACCGAGTCGTGACGGACCTTCGTCCCGGCAGTGTGGGCGGCGGGACGTCCGGCCACGTACGAAAACGCGCGGCGCTCCAAATGCGCTGCCCGAACTGCGGCGGAGAACTCGCGGCGCGCCCGCGCCGAAAATAAAAGAGACCGGCGCATGCGCGCCGGCCTCCTTATCTTTCTTATCTCGCCAGCGCTTAGCGCGTAACGATCGGTTCGCGGAACGGGTCGGACGGCGTTTTGATGCCGGCTGCCGCGCGCAGTTCGTCCACCTTGTCGAGCTTCTCCCACGGCAGATCGAGATCGGGCCTGCCGAAGTGGCCGTACGCCGCGGTCTGCTTGTAAATCGGGCGGCGCAGGTTGAGGTTGTGGATGATCGCAGCCGGCCGAAGATCGAAGTGTTTGGTAATGAGTTCGGCGAGCGTCGCTTCGTCCAGTTTACCGGTTCCGAACGTTTCGACGAGCACGCTGACCGGATGCGCCACGCCGATCGCATAGGCAACCTGAATTTCGCAGCGGTCGGCGAGGCCGGCCGCAACGATGTTCTTGGCGACGTAGCGAGCTGCGTACGCAGCCGAACGGTCTACCTTCGTTGGATCTTTTCCGGAGAATGCGCCGCCGCCGTGCCGCGCCATCCCGCCGTACGTGTCGGCGATGATCTTGCGTCCGGTCAGACCCGCGTCGCCCTTGGGGCCGCCCAGAACGAAGCGGCCGGTCGGGTTGACGAAGATGCGCGTGTTGGCGTCGCGGTAACCGCGCGGGATCACCTGATCGATGATGCGCTCGGTCACCTCGGTGCGAATGGTCTCTAACGGAACATCGGGATCGTGCTGCGTCGAGATGACGACTGCGTCCACGCGAACCGGTTTGTTTCCGTCGTATTCCACGGTGACTTGCGACTTGCCGTCGGGCCGAAGCCACGTGACGTCGCCGTTCTTGCGAACGGAGGCAAGCCTGCGCGTGAGGTTGTGCGAAAGCACGATCGGCAGCGGCATCAGTTCGTCGGTTTCGCGGCAAGCGAACCCGAACATCATGCCCTGATCGCCCGCGCCGATGAGTTCGAACGCGTCGTGGCTGCCGCTCTCCTTGACTTCGAGCGATTGGTTCACGCCGAGCGCGATGTCGGCCGATTGCTCGTCGATCGAAACCGAAACGCCGCACGTTTCCGCGTCGAACCCGACGCTCGAGCGCGTGTAGCCGATGTCGGCAATCGTCGAACGGACGATCTTCGGAATGTCGATGTAGGTGGTCGTCGAGATCTCGCCGGCAATGTGGATCTGCCCGGTGATCGCGAACGTTTCGACGGCGACCCGCCCTTGCGGGTCGTCCTTCATGATGGCGTCGAGCACGCCGTCGGAGATCTGGTCGGCGACTTTGTCGGGATGGCCTTCCGTCACCGACTCGCTGGTAAAGAGCCTGCGATACGCCATCGCCCTAAGTCCCTTCAGACCATGAGGACATGTATTTGACTTGCTGCGGCGTCAAGGTGTCGATCGTAATGTTCATCGCGGCGAGTTTCAGTTGTGCGACCTCTTCGTCGATGTGCTCGGGAACCGGGTAGACCTTCTTCTCGAGCTTCTTGTGGTTTAGCGCGAGGTACGCGGCAGCCATCGCCTGGTTGGCAAACGACATATCCATTACCGCGGCCGGATGGCCTTCGGCGGCGGCCAGGTTGATGAGGCGGCCTTCGCCGAGCACGCGTACCGTACGCCCGCTCTTCAGCGTATATGCATCCACGAACTCG
>JACRTZ010000120.1 GCA_014304965.1 Vulcanimicrobiota bacterium
GATCGGCACGTGCCACACGAGAACCATGCTCAGCGCCGCGACCGCCCCGACCATGAGGAAGTCGCCTTGCGCGAAATTCATGGTCCGGGTCGTCGTATTCGTGACGTAATAGCCGAGCGCGATCAGCGCGTACAAGCTCCCCACGGCGATCCCGCTGAGGAGAGCTTGCAAGATCATTGCTTGACGACTCGCCCGTCGTGCATCACACCGACGATGATGTTGTCCGGATGCAGCGAGTCGTGGTCGCTCGATGTGAACGGATGGCTCGGAATGTTGGTGATCCCATGGAATCCCGACGTCGACTCGATCGCGTCACGGAGTTTTTGCGGATTGGGTCCGCTGCGACGAAGCGCCTGAAGGACGAGCGTGATCGCGTCGTAGGCCAGCGGCGTGTAGACGCCCATCGGATCCTCGCGGTACGTACGAATCATCCGCTCGTGAAACGCGGCCAACGATTTCGTGGCGCCTTCCGTAAAAGGCACGCTGACGTGGAGGCCGTTGCTGTCGGCGCCGGCCAACCGGCGAAAATCGGCCGCCGCAAATATCCAGGGGCCCGCCCAATTTGGGGCATAGCCGATCTTTCGCGCGCTTTCGAGGACGCGCGCGGCAGGCCCGCCGATCGTGTAGACGAGCACCGCATCGGGTTTCGAAGCCCGCATCTTCTCGACTTGCGGCGTCATGTCCGTATCGGTGATCGCGAACGACTCCTCATCGGTGACGATGAAGCCGCGCGCTTTGGCCTCGCGGTCGAAGTCTTTCTTCGCATCGGAACCATAGCCGGTCGTATCGCTCAGCAAGCCGAGACGAGTGAAGTGCCGCGACTTGGCCCAGTTGAGGAGCGCGTCGAATTGCGCCGAGTCCGGTGCCACGCCGCGAAAAATGTAATTGCCCGGAATATCCTTGTAGCGCGTCGTGATCGACGTAGCCGACGAGGTATTCATATAGGGGACTTTCTGGTCTTGCGGCACATTGAGCATCGCCAGCGCCGACCCGCTCGGGGCGCCGCCGACGAGCGCGACGACTTTATTTTCCTGAATCAGCTTGGTCGCACACTCGATAGCGCGCTCGGGTTTGCCCTCGTTCTCGCAATAAACGGCCTCGACCGGGCGGCCTTCGTACCCTCCGCCCGCGTTGTAGTCGGCAATCGCCAGCTCCGATGCCCGACGCAGAGCCGTTCCCCAATCGGCGACGGGCCCGACGGCGGCGATGATCACCCCGATCTTTGCAGCGGTCGGACCCGATGCTCCGGTCGCCCCGTTCGCGACGTTTCCAAGAGAGAAGGCGGCAAGAACCGCCGCCGCCGTCACTGCCCTAAAGCGTTTGAACATCACGAACATCGCCTCCATCACGCGCGAAGGAAAATTGTCACGGGCCGCCCACATCTTACGTCCGACTTGAAAAGCTCGGCCATCCCCGGCGGCAGGTATTTGGAGGGAACGTGCCAGGTACGCTAGAGCGGCTCCAAGCCCGACCCGGTGTCATGGCGGTACAGTCCCATAAAATTCCGCTTGTCGGACGCCAAAATGAAATCCTCGTCTTGCGCCATGCGGCGCTCGAGGCGAAGCGCGGACACGGCTCGATCGTCGGCTTATCCGGCGAAGCCGGAATCGGAAAGACGCGCCTCGCGCTGCACGTCCTCGGCAGCGAGCGTCACACCTCCACGTGCCTGACCGGTCGCGCATTCGCCACCGAGGGCCGCGCTCCGTTCGCGATGTGGATCGACGCCGTTGAGCCCTTCTTAGCGGATCGCTCGCCCGAGTCGCTGCGCACGTTGATCGGGCCACACGCGGTTCTGCGGCGGCTCTTCCCGCACTTGACGGTGGCGCTAGGCGCCGCAGGCGACGTTAAGCTCGCGTTCGAGTCCTCGGAGCAGGCAAAGATGTTGTTCCTGGTCGCGTTTCGCGACCTCTTGCGCCGAACGGCCGCCGAACGTCCCGTCGTGCTGTATCTGGACGACGCTCACGCGGCCGACGGAGCGTCGCTCGAACTGCTGCATTTCGTCGCGCGCGGCATCGGATCGCTCCCGATTCTCATTCTGCTGACGTTCCGGGACACGCAGCCGCTCGAGGCGGCCTTCGCCTCGTGGCTCGACTCGCTTCGAAGCAACGAGTTGATCAACGAGGTCAAACTTCAGCCGCTCGATTACGCGGAGACCGAAGACTTCGTACGAAACGCCACGGGGGTTTACGTGTCCCCCTCGATGGTCTCGGCGCTTTACGAACGAACCGCCGGAAACCCGCTGTTCCTGCACGAACTCCTCCGTTCGAACCTACCGGCCGGCGGCGTGCCGCGGTCGATCGCGCAACTTGTTCGCTCGCGTCTTTCGAGCATCGGCGCCGATGCCCAAGCGGTCCTCAACGTCGCGGCCGTGGCCGGCGAATCGACATCGCTCGCGTTGCTTCAGAACGTTGCCGGCCTGCAACAGCGCGAGCTGATCGCCGCGCTCGACGAATTGCTGTACAGTCAATTTCTTTCGGAGCATGCCGAGAAGAGTAGCCTGCGCTACGCGTTCGCGCATCCGCTGATTCGCGAGGTCGTCTACGAAGAGCTGAGCGTCGCGCGGCGCGCGAGTCTGCACGATACCCTGGGCCGTATTTTGCAGAGCGGAGAATACGTCGACTCGACGGATCCAGCCGAACTGGCGCACCATTTGAGCCGTTCGCTGCGCCCAGAGACGCGGCGGCTGTCGCTGCCGCACCTCGTGAATGCCGCCTCGCGAGCGCTCGCGGTTTTCGCGAATCGCGACGCGGTCGACGCATTGGAGCGCGCGGTCGAACTCCTCGCTCCCGACGATGCCTGCGATCTGCGTTTCGAAGTATTCGGGAAGCTCGGGAAGGCGCGCGAGCGCTCGGGACGCTTCGAGGCAGCGATCGCGGCATACGGTGAAGCGCTGACGTTCGCGGCATCGAACGAAAGCGCGGCCGCACTGCATCGGCGAAGCGGACGCTGCTACTGGCACGTCGGTGACGAGGCCAGGGCGATCGCCCATTTTGAAGCAGGGTTACAGTCGCTCGACGGCAGTGACGCCTCGATCGAAGCCGTCAACCTTCTTCAAGAACTCGCGCAGACGCGACAACGACTTGGGTTGGCGGAGCAATCGATCGACGACAACCTACGCTCGGTGAATCTCGCCGAACAATTGAAACAACCGCAACTGACCGTGCGCGGCTTCGTCGGTCTCCTGACCTCGTATGCCGTTGTCGGCGACATGGACATCTTTGAGACGTATGCCGAGCGCGCACTCGAACTGTGTGGCACGCTTTCGATGACGCCGATAGCGTGGCAGGTTCACGCGACGATAGGGGCGCTCGTTCGGCATCGTGGCGCACACGCGCGAGCCGCCGAACACTTGCACGAGAGCCTGAGCATCGCAGATGCGCTCGGCGCTCCCGCGCTGGAGTCGTGGCCGCTGTCGGTGCTTTCCGACCAATGCCGAATGGCCGGTGACCTTGCAAACGCGCTGCGCTTCGGCGAACGGGCAGTCGAGATCGACCGCCTCTACGCGCAACACGGGCTCTTGCCCCGGTCTCTCGCCTACGCCGCGGTCGCTCACCGTCTGCTCGGAAATCGCGAAGCAGCCTCCGCCTATATCGGCGAGGCGCTGGAATTGCTGCGGCTGCTCAAAAAACAAGAAATCAGGATCGGTACCGCAGTGCTCGGCGCCGACGCCTTCCTTTCTTTCGCCGATGGCCAGGCCGAAGAGGCGCTTTGCAAGGTCGAAGCTCTGGTCGCGCATCTCGACGAACGCGGCGAACCGGCCTTGTACCTCTTGTATCCGTTCGCTTTACCGCTTCAGATTGAAACGGCACTGCGCTCGACGCCGGGGACTCCGGAGGCTGCACTCGAACGTCTGCGCGCGCTGTCGCTCCGCTGGAAACACGAGCCGGCGCAAGCCGCCTACGAACATCTCGCCGCACTCGCGACACTCAAGCGCGGAGCAGCCGAAGCTCGCGCCTTCGACGAGTCGCTACGACGCTACCGCAGCTTAGGACTGCGCTACGACGTCGCACGGATTCTCCTCGACAAGGCCGAGTTGCTCGCCTCGCTCCACCAGCGCCACGGTGCGATCGCAGCGCTGCAAGAAGGCATGCAATTCGCTCGAGACATACGCGCGGTGGATCTGCAGGAACGTTTCGCTCGCGCGCAACGTCAGGCCGGCTTGCGGCCCGCGAGCTTCCGGCGCTCAACGGGAAAGCTCACGGAGCGAGAGCTGGAAGTGGCCGAGCTCGCTTCGCGAGGCGCCACGAACAAACAAGTTGCCGCCGAACTCGGCATCAGCGTGCTGACCGTCGAGACCCACGTCCGAAACATCCTGCAAAAGTCGGGACTTCAATCTCGCGCGCAGTTGGGGGAACATCTCGCCTAAGATTCGCCCTACCTGGCGCTGCAGAGCGAATACCTGCCGCCGGGGATGGCGCGTCGCCCTAGCCGGCGCTAGAGTTCGAGGTGCGGCACCGCCCTTCGAAGGAGCAACCATGGATTACGGCCAGGCATTTCGCGGCATCGTCACCTGCGACTTATCGGACGCGTGTGACGCCCTCGGAATCAAGGCGGTAACGCCCAGCGGAATCCAGCCGATCTACCACGGCTGTCCTGCGACAATCGGCCCCGTGACAACGGTTCAACTCTCCCCGGGCGGCAAGAAATCGACAGTCATCGGGTCGGTCGAAGCGGTCCTCAAGGCGGGACCGGGCGGCATCGTGGTCTTCACGAGCGGCGGGCATCCCGCACTCAACACCTGGGGTTCGATCGTGGGCACCGTCGCGGTGCAAGAGCGGTTGGCGGGCGTGATTCTCGACGGCGTTACGCGCGACGTGCAGACGATGGAGCGCTTCAGCTTTCCGACCTACGCGCGGGGAACGTGCGTGACCTCGGTGCGCGGACGCGTCGGACTCGATTTCATCAACGAGCCGATTTCAATCGAAGGACATACCATCTATCCGGGCTGGATCTGCGCGGCCGACCAAAACGGTGTCATCTTTTTTCCGCCGGAAAGCGCACGCGAAATTTTTGCGAAGGCATACAAAGTCGCTGCCAACGAAGAGAAAACGATGGCCGCCATCAAGCAAGGCGCCGACGCGATCAAGCTTCACCTCGATCTGGGTTACGATATGACGTGGTCGGAACAATTGAACGGCGGCCAAAAGATCGCGACGTGAACGATTGCCACGTCGTTCTTTGGCGGTCAATGTACGAGTCTTCGGGAGCGGATGCGCTTCGAGCAGCCGGCTGTCGCGTGACCGTCGTCGACAGCCCGTATGAAGACGAGGTCATCAAGGTCCTCGGCGACGCGAGAGCCTTGTGGGTGCGCTATCCGCAAAAGGTGACGGCGCGTCTTCTCGACGCGGGCCTCGCGTTGGAAATTCTCTCGAGTTCGGGATTCGGGACCGACAACATCGATATCGAGGCCGCGACCGAACGTGGAATTCTGGTCGTGCATCAGCCGGGCTTCGGTCGCATTCCCGTATCGGAACACACGCTCATGATGGTGCTCGCGCTCGCGCGGCGGTTGCTGTGGAGCGATGCGGCGACCCGCGACGGTACCGCCTGGGACGTTAGGAACGATTACCCGACATTCGAACTCGAAGGGCAGACCGTCGGCCTCGTTGGTTTGGGTTTCATCGGTTCGGAGCTGGCTCGCAAACTTCGCGCCGCATTCAATTGCAGGGTCCTGGCTTACGATCCGTACGTCGATCCGCGAATTCCGCTATTGACCGGCACGACGATGACCGCTTCGCTCGAGAGTTTGTTGCGGGAGTCTCGAATTCTGTGTCTGTGCGCCGAACTGACGGCAGAGACCGCAAACATCATCGGCGCAAAAGAGCTCGCGCTTCTTCCGCGCGGCGCGCTCGTCGTCAATACGTCGCGCGGTGGTCTACTCGATCTTGCGGCACTCGGCACGGCCCTCGAGTCCGGTCATATTGCCGGCGCCGCGCTCGATGTCTATGCGCCCGAGCCGCTACCCGCCGATTCGCCGCTCTTGCGCAATAGAAATGTCTTGTTGACGCCCCACACCGCAGGCCTAACGGCGGAAACGAACGTCCGCACCACGCGCTCGGCGATCGAACAGCTCCTGGCCGGCCTGGCCGGAACCATGCCCGCCTATCCGAAGAATCGCGCGGCTTGGGACGCGGCGAATTCGCGCCGCAGAAAGGCTCCCCGTGTTTGACGAGTTGGCCGAACGCTTGCGTGCGGTTCCGACCGCGACGGCGAAACAGTTGTTGCGAGAGATGGGCGTCGACCGCACGGTCATGAAGGGCCTGCGCGCGATGACCTCGGGTCGCCGCGTCGCCGGCACGGCGCGAACGTTACACTATTTGCCGTATCGTGAAGATGCGGCGCCGCCGCAGACTGGACTCAATCGTCATCTGATTGACAGCATCGGCTCCGGGGAGATCGTCGTGATTGACGCCGGCGGCAATGACGAAGGCGCCGTACTCGGCGACATGCTCGCCGCGCGCGCGCAAAGCTGCGGGGCCGCCGGCGTCGTCGCTGACGGCGTCATCCGCGACGTCGATGGCATTCGCGACCTCGGCCTCGCGGTCTGGGCGAAGGGGACGCACCCGGATTCCAACGTGCGTGCGTTGCTCGCCTGGGAGATCGACGTCGCTGTCCAGTGCGGCGGCGTCCTCGTGCTTCCGGGCGACTACGTTCTGGCAGACTCCGACGCGGCGATGGTCGTTCCGCCCCATCTTGCCGAAGCTATGATCGGCAAAGCCGAGGAAATGGCAATCGAAGACGAGTTTTCGCAAGAACTCCTGCGCCACGGCAGCGGACTCAACGAGGCGTATCCCATACCCAGCGCGCGCCGGGAAGAATACGAACGCTTCGCTCGCCCAAAGCGACGTCACGCCGGGTCTTAGCCGGCCTCTTCGTTCCGAACCTTGACGACGAGCGTGGCGACTTCGTCGCGTAGACGCGCAATCGCCCTCGCGAAAAACCTCCGCTAGATCTATTCCCTGCCCCGCTACAAACGTCAGCGGGCCTTCGGCGCCTCAATGGACGCGTCGAGCTTCTTGGGAGCGACGAGAAGGTAGCTCTCGGTAATCCAGTCCTCGAGCACGTCCACCGGCGGTGCGCCTCGCCCGATGGGAATCGTCACCCAGCCGGATTTCCCGAGCCCATAGGGCGTCGGCACGGCCCCAGGCACGCCGAGTGCCGCCGCGTTTGAAGCGTACAGTTTGAGGCTGATCCGCGCGTCGGACCCGGAGCCGTCGCCGAGAAACACGAAGATTTTCTTCCGAACTTTCACGACGCAATCGGCCCATGGAAACTCTTCCGACGCCTCGGGCAGCGATAAAGCACGCGCGCGAAGCTTTTTCCAGATAACACTCGGCTTCGCCTTACTCATATCATCGCTTTCACCGCTGCCGACGCCGGTTCAGCCGTATTGAGCGTCCCGCGCGGCTCGATCAATAAGACGTGCGCTTCGTCGTCGGCGAGGGTTCGATGTTCGACGCCTCGGCACGACGTAAAGGTCGCCCGGTCCCAAAGTAACCCGCCACAAAAAAAAGCCCCGCGCTTACGGGGCTTTTCGTCGTCGATTTCGGAGCGATTCGCCGCTAGAACGGAATCTCGTCGTCGGGACCGTCTTCGTCGGCGCCGCCGCCGGCGGGAACGGCCGCGCGCGAACCGCCGCCCGAATACGAACCGCCGCCGTCACCGTTGGCCGAACGCTTGTCGAGCATCTGCATGTCGGACGCGACGACCTCGACTGCAGTGCGCTTTTCGCCTTCCTTGGTTTCGTACTTGCGGATGGCGAGCCGGCCTTCGATCAGCGTGGACATGCCCTTCTTGAGATACTGATTGCAGATCTCGCCGAGGCGGTCCCAGGCCACGATGTCGATGAACATCGTGTCGTCGCCGCCTTTGGTCTTGCGGTTGACTGCAAGCGCGAACTTGGTGACGGCCTTGCCGCCGCCGTCAACGTACCGAATTTCCGGATCGCGCGTCAGGTTTCCGACGAGCACGATGCGGTTGTAACTCCCGGCCATGATGTCCCCTCCGAGGCTAGTCGTTCAGATTGATCAGGAGCGCGCGCATGACGTCTTCGTTCAGACGAAGCTGCCGCTCCAATTCTTTGGCGGCGGCCGGTTCGCTCTGGAACTTCATCACCACGTAGTAGCCCTCGCGCACGTCGTCGATCTCGTAGGCAAGCCGTCGCTTGCCCATCTTCTCGATCTCGCCGGGGACGCCGCCGCCGGGCTTGATCGATTCGGCGATTTGCTCGACCTTGGAATCGATCTCAGTTTCTTCCAAGGTCGGGCGCATAATATAAGTCACTTCGTAGTCGGTCGTCATCGGTAGAACCCTCTTCGGACGTCGCCTCGGAGCGAGGCGAACGGCCCCATGAACGGGGCAGGCGGGTCGTGCGCGGATGCGCTCCGGCACGAGTATCCGGACGGCTGAGCCGTCGGGAGAACCCGAGAAGAGTATCACACCCATTCTGAAATCGTCTAGGGCAAATCGCAGGACGGGGCGGCTACCCGGCTCCGACGAAGGCAGGCCCTACCGTCGCCCCTCCCATTCGGAAGGATATCGTGTCGGAGCCTAGCGACCACCGCCGCCCGTCTCCCATCGCGGAATTTGCAGTCAGCCGGCGGGTGACGGTTACCATGATCGCCGCCGCGATCGTGCTGCTCGGCGTCTTCGCCTTTCCGCGCCTGCCGGTCAACTTGCTGCCCAGTTTTCAGCCGCCGGTCGTTTCGGTCACGGTTAATTACGGTAACGTCGCGCCCGAAACGATGGAGTCCACCGTCACCCGTCCGATCGAAAATGCGGTGGCGCGCGTCTCGGGCATCGACTACCTGCAGTCCGACTCGTATCAGGGCCAGACGCAAGTTCGCGCCGTCTTCAAATACGGCGTGGACATCAACGTCGCATCCACCGACATCCAGCAGCAGATCGCGCGCGTCAGCAACCAGCTGCCCAACGACCCGAACCTTCAGCAGCCGCAAATTCTCAAAGCCGACCCGAACTCGCTGCCGGTCGTGTTCATGTACGTCACCGACACGCAGCGCACGCAGCGCGAACTGAACGATCTCTTCGCCAATTCCCTGAACGACGAATTTTCCGCGATTCAAGGCGTCGGCAGTGCGGGCGTCAGCGGCGGCCAGACGCGCGCGATCATGGTCGAACCCGACCAGAACGTCCTGGCCGGTTACGGCCTAACGAACAGCACGATCATTCAAAAGATCGCGGGTGAAAACGTCGACTTCCCGGCCGGCATCATTGCGATTGGCCCCAACGAGTTCGGCGTGCGTACGAGTGCGTTGTTCAAGTCGGCGAATCAGATTGCCGCTATCGTCGTCGCGATCAAGAACGGCGCGCCGATCTACCTCGGCGACGTGGCCCGCGTCAGCGACTCGATCTCGGAGCAGCGCATCTTCGCGCGGCTCGACGGCATTCCGGCCATTCGCGTCGGCATCAACGCGCAGCCCGACGCGAACGTGGTCGCTGTCGCGGGCGGCGTGTACGCCAAGATCGCGCAATTGCAGCGCCGCTATCCGACCATGCACTTCCAACCGGTGCTCGAGCAGCGCGGTTTCATCTTGGAAGCGGTCACGGCGCTCGAACACACCGCGATCTATGGGGCGATCCTCGCGATCCTCATCATCCTGCTGTTCTTGCACTCGTGGCGCTCGACGCTGATCGTCGCGGTGTCGCTGCCCGTTTCGGTGATGGGCACGTTCTTCGCCGCGTTCTTTACCCACCAGACGCTCAACACGATGACCTTGGGCGGCCTTGCGCTCGCGGTCGGATTGATCGTCGACGACGCCGTCGTCGTCATCGAAAACATCTTTCGGCATCTCGACCGCGGCGAAGCGCCCAAGGACGCGGCCCGCGACGCGACCACCCAGATTTTCTCCGCGGTCGCCTCGTCTTCGATCACCGTCATCACCGTGTTCGTGCCACTGCTGTTGATCCCGGGCTTGCAGGGCTTGATCTTCGGACCCTTTGCGCTGACCGTCATGACCGCCGTCGCGATCTCGCTGCTCGTGGCCGTTACCACAGTGCCGATGATGGCGAGCATCTTTCTTAAATCGAGCGACGCGCACGCAACGGGGCAAGGTTTCGCGGCCCGCTTCGACCGCCAATACGAACGCTTCGAAAATTGGTATCGCGGCCTCCTCGGCTGGTCCGTGGATCATCCGGGTATCGTCCTCGGCGCCGGCCTCGTGCTGCTCGCCCTCACGTTCGCACTCGTGAAACTTGGGGTCGTGCAAACCGAAGTCTTTCCAGCCTCGGATTCACGCTACGCTCGCTTCGATGTGCGTCTGCCCAACGGCACGGCGCTCGAACGCACGAATCACGTTTCCACGCTCGTGGAAGCCGCGTTTCGGAGGGATCCGCGCGTCGTTGCCGTGGGCGCGACCGTAGGCTCGGCGTTCGGGGGCGGCACGTCGCGGCAGATTACAAACCAAATGTCCCTCTCGGTCATTTTGAGGCCGGAAATTTACGGTTCTGCGGCGACGGCGTTCGTCAACGATTGGCAGCGGCGTCTCGGCGGAGCGCCGCGCAGCGCCGCAGGGCTCCCCCCACCATCACCCGCGCCCGGAGCCACGCCGATTCCACCGCAAATCGTCGCGCAGCGGCGCGCGCTCCGCAGCGCACTTGTCGGCACGACCGTCCGCGGCCGAACGATCGACATTCTCCAGCAGCAGATTGCGCAGGGCGCCGACGCGTTGCAAATTCAAATTTACGGTGGCGACATTACCCGCTTGTACGATCTCGCACATGGCGCGATTTCCCAACTCGCGCAGATTCAGGGCGTCATTCGGCCCGATACGAACATCAACGCGAAACAGCCCGAAGTGGACGTCAAGATCGACCGCCGCAAGGCCGCTCAATACGGGCTCTCGACCGCAGAAATCGCTTCCGACATTGCGACTGCGACGAGCGGCACCATCGCGTCGTACTTCCAGATCAACGGCGTGCAATATCCGATCTTGGTCGAAGCGCCGGCGCAGCAGCGCCGCTCGTTAGCGTCCATCGCAAACTTGCAGATCGTTCCGCCAGTCAATACGCAGAGCGCTTCCACGCAGCAGTTTCTTTCAGGCGCCTCGCATACGCTGGGAAGCATCTCGCTCGGCTCGGTCGCGCAAGTGACGACGGGCGTCGGTCCGTCGCAAATCAGCCGTCAGAACAAACAACGGCGCATCGACATCAACGCGACCGTTATCGGACGCCCCCTCGGCGAGGTCGTCGTACAGGCGCAAAAAATCATGGAAGCCTACCCGCTGCCGGCAGGCTACCGCTGGCAGTTCGGACCCGCGATCACGCAAAACCAGGACACGTTCAGCGCGCTCGGATTGGTCGTGCTGCTGGCGGTGCTCTTGATCTACATGCTGCTCGCCTCGCAGTTCGAGTCGTTCCTCGATCCGCTCGTGATCATGATGTCGGTGCCGTTCGCGGTCATCGGCATCGTCGCGTCGCTGCTCTTGACCCATCGCGCTTTCGGATTGACGGCCTTCATCGGGTCGCTCATGCTGGTCGGCATCGCGGTCAAGAACGCGATTTTGGTCATCGAATTCACCAAGCAATTGCGGCGCCAAGGCATGGATCCGCGCGAAGCCCTCATGCACGCGGGCCCGCTGCGGTTACGGCCGATCTTGATGACGACCTTCGCGACCGCCGGCGGCATGTTGCCGCTCGCCCTCGGCCTGGAGGCCGGGAGCACCACGCAAGCGCCGCTCGGAACGGTCGTCGTCGGCGGCCTCGTGACCTCAACGATGCTTTCGCTGCTCGTGGTGCCGACGCTGTATCTGTGGACCGTGCGGCACGTCGAGTCGCGCTTCGGCGAAGCGAAACCGCCGAAGATTTTCCCACGAACTCGGCGGCGGGCGCCGATCGTCGCGCGGGAGCCGGCCGGAGTCTAAGTAGCGGAGCCTCCGAGGGCGTCGGCCACCAGAAGCGAAACCGCTCACATGAGTTTGTTCATGAACCGATGTTTCGTTTTGGCTGCGATCGTCGCGATTGCGAGCGTCCCGTCAAATGCGGCGGCCGCGCCGGCCGGCATCGCCTACGATCAGGTCCTCAAGATGATGGCGAATGCCGACGCTTCGACGATTGCGCCCCCCGCGAGTTTCGACGCCGATTTCCAGACGGCGTCCAAACCCGTGGACGCGCCGAGTTCGGGCGGCGGCATCTTCGGCCGCATCGCGGCGTCCGTCGCGCAAGCCGGCAACATGATGGCGATGATGCGCACGGGCATGGCCGAGCGACATTATTTCGCTGGCATCAAAGAGCGCACGAACTATCCGGCGACGCAGCGCGCTTCCATCCTCGATTGCGGCGCGCGCACGATCACGACGCTCGATCTCAAGAACAAAACCTACACCGTCGTCTCGCTCGATCAGCCGGCCGCGCCGGCACATCCCGGCACGCGCGCAACGCCGGCGGCGGCCGCCACCGATGACGGTTCGCGTGTCTCGATTGCGGTCACCAACCGGGCCCTCGGAAGCAAACCCGTCTTCGGTCAGACGACCGACGAGTTCGCGACCTTGGTGGCGACCACGGTGACGAAAGCAGACGGCACGAGCGCGACCAGTAACTTCAACCTCACGCAGTATCTCTCGCAGTCCCCCCAGCCCGCGCTCGACTGCTCGGCACTCGCTGCCAACGGCCCGCCGCAGATGGCGATGTACGCGAACGCGATGCGCACGCTGCACGATCCGAAATTCAATGCGACCGTTTCGGGTCCCGCAGTGCCGATGCGGCGCCTGTCGCTCTTCGACGTCGTGACGTTTTCAGGTCAAGGCGGAAGTACCCAACAAGGCGGGTCGTTCTCGTTCGTTACGGAGCGCGGCAACGTGCGCTCGCTGGACGCGGCAGATCCGCTCTTCAGCGTCCCTGCCGACTTTACGAAAAGCGCTTCGCCGTAAGTCCGCCGATCAGGCGATCGAGCGAGACCGCCCAAACGCGATAACCCGCGGGCGAAAGGTGCAGCAAGTCCGGTTCGAAGAGTTCGGGCCGGACGTCGCCGCTGCGGTCCGCGAACACGTCCTTGCAGTCGTGAAAGCGCACCCGGCCGCCGTCGTCGACCTTGGCGATGCGGGCGTTCACGTCGGCGATCGCGCGGCGCATGGCAAGCGCCGAAGGCCCGCGTCCTCTCGGCAGAACGCCGAGCAGGAGTATCGTGGCCGCCGGTTGCTTTTTCGCAATCGCTCGCACGTTTGCGATGATGCCGCGCGCCGTTTCCGCGGCGTCGAGCCCCGACCCGAGATCGTTCGTGCCGATTTCGAGGAGCACCATTTTCGGCGCGGCACTATCGAGCTCGCCGTGAGCGATGCGCCACAAAAGATCTTCGGTGCGATCGCCGCCGATCCCGAACGCGACGGCTCCCCGCGACGCAAAGGTTGCGTCCCATGCGGAACGGCCCTGTACGCTCCAGCCGTAGGTTAGCGAGTCGCCGAGCAGCAGCAGCGGAATATCGCCGCGTTTCGCGCGTGCGACGTAACTACGGTGACGCTCGAACCAGGTTTCGACCTGGTCGGGATCATCCACGCGGACCACGTGCGGAACCGGATGCGTTATGCTCGCGCGCGCTTCCGGCGCGCGCAGCGTCAGCGCCGGAACCACCAGTAGCGCGACCACAGCCCCAAAGCGACGGCATTCCAAACGCTAGCCGCTCGCCCGCGCCTCCCGCTTGGTCACGCGATAGACGTCGCGAATATCTTTGAGGGTGCGGATGCGCTCCAGCACCTTGTGCAAGTGGTCCAAGTGCGAGATTTGCAAGGTCAGGCTGATCACGGCGATCCTGTCGCGCTTGACGCGAGCGGTCACGGACGACGCCGACGTCTTGAATTCCGAGCAAACGGCCATGACGTCTTGCAGCAGGCCGGGCCGGTCGAGGGCCTCCACCTCCACGTCAACCGCGTGCGACGACTGCTCCGTTTCCACCCACGATGCTTGCAGAATACGTTCGGGCGACGCGGACATGTACGCCACATTCGGGCAGTCTGCGCGATGGACCGAAACGCCCTTGCCGATCGTGACGTATCCCATGATCGGGTCGCCCGGCACGGGGCTGCAGCACTTCGAAACCCGTACCAGAACGTCGTCCACGCCCGCGATGCGTATGCCGCTCGAATTGCGCCCGGATTTTCGCGCAATAGGCGGACGCTGCAGCGCGGTGAAGTCCACCACGTTGGACGCCTTCAGTTCTTCTTTGAGTTTTATTACGACCGAGGTGGGCGATGCGTCCCCGAAGCCGATCGCCGCGAACAGGTCCACCACGGAACCGTAGTTCATTCGTTTGGCGATCTTTTCGAGCAGCTCGCCGCGCGCGAGCTCGGGGCGCAGGTGCTCGCGCGCGACCTCGCGTTCCACCGCCTCTTGGCCGACGACGACGTTTTCGGTTTTGCGCTCGCGGCGGAACCACTGCTTGATCTTGTGCTTGGCACTCGAGGTGCGGACGACCGAGAGCCAGTCGAGCGACGGCCGCGAGCTCTTGTTGACCAGCACCTCGCAGATATCGCCGTTCTTCAACTGGTAGTCGAGCGGAACGATCTTGCCATTCACCTTAGCACCGACGCAATGGTTGCCGATGTCGGTGTGCACTTGGTATGCGAAGTCGAGCGGCGTGGCCGACGCGGAGAGCGAGAACACATCCCCCTTGGGCGAGAAGATGAACACCTGGTTTTCGAAAAGGTCGAGTTTCAGGCTCTCCATGAACGTGCGCGAGTCGCTGGTGTCGTTTTGCCATTCGAGAAGCGAACGAAGCCACGTCAGCTTGTGCTCGAAAGCGTCGGGCTTCGCGCCGCCTTCTTTATAGCGCCAGTGCGCCGCGATGCCGTATTCACTCGTTCGATGCATTTCGAAGGTGCGAATCTGTATTTCCAGCGGATCGCCGTGCGGCCCGACGACCGTCGTGTGCAGCGACTGGTACATGTTGGGCTTGGGCATGGCGATGTAATCTTTGAAACGTCCCGGCAGCGGCTTCCAAATCGAATGGACCACGCCGAGCGAGCCATAGCAATCCTTGACCGATTCGACGACGACGCGCACCGCGGTCAAATCATAGATCGTCGCGAAGTCGCGGCCTTTGCGCATTTTCGAGAAGATGGAGTAGAAATGCTTGGGGCGGCCGGTTACGTCGCCCTTGATACCAAGGCGTTCGAAATGGCGACGCAGTTCGGCGACCACGTTCTCGACGGCCGTTTCGCGTTCGCCGCGCTTCATGGCGACCCGCTCGGCGATGTCGCGATACGCTTCGGGATCGAGATACCGCAGCGCTAAGTCTTCGAGATCCCACTTGATCTTCCAGATGCCCAGGCGATGCGCGATCGGCGCGTAGATCTCGAGCGTCTCGCGCGCGATGCCCAGCTGCTTCTCGTCGGGCAAACTCGAGAGCGTGCGCATGTTGTGAAGACGGTCCGCGAGTTTGATGATGATCACGCGGATGTCCTTGGCCATCGCCATGAACATCTTGCGCAAGTTCTCGACTTGCGCGTCTTCTTTGGAT
>JACRTZ010000228.1 GCA_014304965.1 Vulcanimicrobiota bacterium
AGAAGGACCCGAACAGCCCGAACAAATCGTCGATCGCGCCGCCGACATGGTGCTCGTCGAACAAGCGCTCTTACAACTTCCCATGCATCTTCGCGCGGCCGCGACGCTGCGGTTCATCGAAGGACGCAGCCATCCGGAAATCGCGGAAATCCTCGATCAACCAATCGGGACCGTCAAATCGCACGTACATCGTGCCGTGCGTATCCTTCGGCGGATCCTCGGTCCGCAAGTCGGCCGGCTCGTAGTACCGAACGGAGAACCTGCACATGCGGTGTTGTGATGTCGAAGCGCTTTGGGACGAGATGCGCGCGGGGGTCGAGCCCCGCCGCGAGCACGTCCTCGCCCACCTTCGTGCGTGCCCGGCCTGCCAGGAGATGTATGCCGAGTACGAAGGCGTCGCGTACTGCCTGTCGTGTCTGCCGATCGTCGAACCGCCGCGCAATCTCGTTCCGAAGATTCTCGAACACATCCGCACCGTTCGCGACCGTTTTAAAGCGATCGCTCCCGACTCGTTCGCGACGGTTCCCTCGCCGCTCGGCAAACTGCACATCGCCTGGCGCGAGGCCGGTATCACCTTCGTCGCGATCGATCGCGGCGAAGTGCTCGAGGACGTCTGCAAGACGGTCGAACGCCGCTTGCACCGGCCAGTCAAAGCGGCCGCTCTACCGACGTGGATCGCCGCTGCGGTAAAGGATTTTTTTCGCACGTGGCGCGTGGATCCGCGCGTCGTCGATTGCTCCAACCTCACCGACTTCGAACGCGCCGCTTTGCACAAGGCCGCCGAAATTCCGCCGGGCGAAGTGCGCTCGTACGGTTGGATCGCCCGCGAGATCGGCCACCCCAAAGCAGCGCGCGCCGTCGGCCAAGCCATGGCCCGCAACCCGCTCGCACTCTTCTTCCCGTGCCATCGCGTGGTCGACGCGAACGGCGCTCTTCATAACTATGGTTATGGAATCGAAGTCAAGGCGCGTATCCTCAAAATGGAAGGCTACCGCAAAGTCTGAGAGGACCGGCAAACCCCAAGACGAAGATTCACCGCGCAAAACGTCCGCGGAATATCTCCAGACACAGACCGAAGGGGATCAGACGGACAAAGGGAGGTGATCATCGTTAGTTCTGACAGTAGCAGTACGACTCAAAAGCACACGATGATTGGAGGTGCGCAGACTTAGCGCTGCGCGCTCGAAAACAACCCTAACGTCCGCCGGCTCCGCGAGCCGGCTTTTTTCTTGCGTCGCGACGCTCACGGATGAGCGAGTGTCGGCGCAAGCCACGCAGGGCTGAAAGCCGACCGACGCTCACGGATGAGCGAGTGTCGGCGCAAGCCACGGACGGCGGAAGCCGACCGGAGCCCACGGATGGGCGAGAGCGACCTGCCGGCCCTTGGGCAGGGGCCGCGTCGAACGTAGTCCGTCATGCAAAATGGTGCCGGCCGGCGCGTCCTGGTCACTGGCTTCGAACGATTCGGCGGCGACCAGACCAACCCGAGTGAGCACATCGTCCGAACCCTGAGCGGCCGGCGCGTTGGGGACTGCGAAATCGTGGGCGCCCTCTTGCCGGTGGACGCCGGCCGCGTGATGGACGTCCTCCTTGGCGCTTTGGCCGCAGCCGGCTCGCCCGTGGCCGTGATCTGCACCGGGCTAGCGCCCGGGCGCACGGGCCTCGCCCTCGAGCGGATTGCCGTCAATCTTTTGGATTTTGAGATTCCCGACAACGCCGGAAACCAGGTGCACTCTCACCCGGTCTCTCAAGATGGCGAGGCGGCCCGGTTCACGAAACTCCCGGTGGATCGCATCTTGGCCGGCTGGCGGGAAGCTCGAATTCCGGGCTACGTTTCCGACTCCGCCGGCACGTTTTTGTGCAATCAGGTCTTCTATGAGGTTCTCGCGCTGAGCAATCGTTCGTACCCGGCCGGCTTCATCCACGTCCCCGCCTCGCCCGAGTTGGCGATCGCGCGTGGGGCGGACAAGATGCCCTCGATGAGCCTCGACCTGATGGTCCGCGGCATCGAAATCGCCGTCGCAGCGACGGTCGCCGCCGCCCGCACCGAGGCGGCCGCTCGATGAACGGCGAGCACGATCCGCGCCTCGAGGTCATCCCCGACGTTCACGGCCACGCGAAGGGCGAGCACAAGCCGTTTATCGAGGAGCGGCCCATCCCGTACACTGCGCGCGTCCTATTTCTCTGGTTCTTCCACGCCTGCCGCCGGGGCTGGCCACGGTTCATGATGGTCGCCGACCACATGAACTATCTGACGTTCGAAGATCCCGCTGCCGTCAATCTGGTACGGCGCGCTCTCAAGCTCGCGCACGCCGGGGACCTGTACGGCGCGTCCGAAACGGCCGGCGTCGAGGTCGGCCATGCCGCCGTCGTATCCGAAGGCCTGCGCAAGGGGATGCGCTATTCGATCGGCGCCGAGGTCGATAACGACCCGCGCAGCCGGCCCGACGCCCAGAACATCGTAGACGCAATGCGCCCCGACGCCATCATTCGTTCGGTTCACTTCTTGACGATCGATCATCCCGACCACGGACCGAACTGGCAGTGGCCGTTCGACAATCCCGAATTCAAGCATCTCTTCGATCACGTAGGCACCGAGCGCGCGTGGGAACTCTACATGGCCACGCTACTCGAAGCGGTCGAAAAATTGCCGGGTCACATCGTCGGGCACTTTTACGTGCCCGCGAAATTCGGTCATTGGCCGGCCCAAGAGACGCTCGAAAAATACGAAGATCAACTCATTGACGCATGCGCCGCGCGCGGTATGGCGATCGAAATCAACGCGCGCTACTTCTACCGTCACACCGAAGACGACGGCGGGCGAAAGAAGTATCGCGAGGCCAACCTTCGCTTGCTGAAAAAGGCCAAGGCGAAAGGCGTTCAAATTACGGTCGGTTCCGACGCGCACAGCCCGAAAGATCAAGGCAACGCGTTCTTGGAAGTTCTGGCATTGCTCGACAAAGCACAGATCAACGAGATCGCTTTTCCGGTGAACGGACGCATGGCGCGCGTCGCGCTTCGTGCAACCGAAGAATTGCTTTAAGAAAAAGCCGTGCCGCCGCCACCGCTGGTG
>JACRTZ010000259.1:0-475 GCA_014304965.1 Vulcanimicrobiota bacterium
GCCTTTCATAACGTCGAGTTGTGCGAATCGCGGCCGGATCGTGCCTTCGCGGTGAACGCCCTCGCGGTAGATGCGCTGGCGGCCCAGTGCCGGCTGGCGGGCAGCCGGCTCGTCCACATCAGCACCGATTACGTTTTCGACGGTCGCGCACGCACGCCGTATTCCGAAACGGCGGGCACCGGACCATTGAGTGCCTACGCCATCTCGAAGCTTGCAGGCGAGTTGCTCGTTCAGCGGCACGGCGTCGGCTGGACGATTGTGCGCACGAGCGGGTTATACGGCATCCGCGGGAGCAGTACCAAAGGGTACACGTTCATCGAGCGCATCCTAACCCAGGCCGCCGAAGGACGCCCGCCGCAGGTCGTTACCGATATTACATTTTCGCCGTCGTACACGCGTCACGTTGCCGCCGGTGTCCGAGGGATCATTGAGGCCGGGCAGACGGGTTTATTTCACGTTACCAATAGCGGCCAAT
>JACRTZ010000259.1:485-3051 GCA_014304965.1 Vulcanimicrobiota bacterium
GTACGAATTTGCGTGCGAGATCCTGCGGCAAGCCGGAATCGACGTGAAAGTCGAGCCCACGACCGCCGACCGCTTCCCGACGGCGGCGAGGCGCCCCGCGTTCTCCGCTTTAGCCCACGTAGCGCTCGCACAAGCCGGCCTGCCCGAGATGCCGTCCTGGCAAGACGGCATCCGCGACTATTTGCGCGAGCGAACAGAGCCGGCAGTTCCTCGCTGAGGAGCACGGTTGGTCGAAGGCCGCGCATTGCTTTCGTCGTCCAGCGCTGCGGCGACGACGTTGTCGGCGGGGCGGAGCGGTTGTGCCTCGAGACCGCCAAGCACATGGCGCGTCACTGGGATGTCGAAATCGTAACGACCTGCGCGCGAGAGACCCTCACGTGGCACAACGCGTACCCTTCGGGCGAGACAACGGTACAAGGTGTCCCGGTTCGGCGCTTTCCGGTCGCACGTGAGCGCCAGCCGGCGATCTTTGATCGTTTAAGCGCCCGAGTGTCGAAGCGTCTCCCGAACGACGCGGAACTCGAGCGCGCCTGGATGGAAGCGCAAGGTCCAGCCGTTCCGGCACTCGCGGCATATGTAGCGGAGGCGCGCACCGACTTCGATGCTTTCTACTTCTATACGTACCTATACGCGACTACGTATTTCGCGCTACCGGGCGTGCGTGAACGCGCCGCACTCTTCCCGCTCGCACACGACGAGTGGCCCCTGCGGATGGGATTATGGGACGAATTCTTCCGGCTGCCTCGTGCTGTCGTCGCGCTCGGCGTCGACGAGCGTCATCTCCTCGAACGGCGGTTCGGCAATCTCTCAAATCTGTTTACCGAAATTGCGACCGGAATCGAAGGGCCTTCCGTCGCGCCGGAACCCGATCGCTTTCGCGCCCGCCACACCGGGGGTAAACCATTCTTGCTCTACCTCGGACGCGTTGATCTCGCGAAAAATTGCGATGAACTGATTGCAGATTATCTGGCTCTGCCGGTTGGCGAACGCGCGAATTTGCCACTCGTGCTCGCCGGACCGTTGCAAATGGCGGTGCCGCCCGATCCTACCATCGTCGCGCTCGGCGAAGTCGAAGAAACGACGAAGTGGGACGCGCTCGCCGCGTGCGAGGCGCTGGTCATCCCGTCACAGTACGAGAGCATGTCGTACGTTGCGCTGGAGGCTTGGTCCGTCGCACGACCGGTGCTGGCCAGCGGTCGGTCGTCCGTGCTGATCGGCCAGTGCCGGCGATCCGGGGGCGGCGTATGGTACGCAAACCGCGCCGAATTTGCGGCCTTGGTCGAAAGCCGGCTGTTCGGAAAAGCCGACGCGCTTGGCGCCCAAGGGCACCGCTACGCGACCGCGCACTTCGCATGGGAAGCGATCGAACGGCAGCATTTGAACCTCGCGAGCCGGATTTTCGGCGGCACGTAAAGGAGGTCCGAATGTTGGGCCAAACCGAACTCCGAGGCGTTTGGAAGTTTCTCAAAGCGGCCTTTTAGAAACGAAGAATCCCGAGATCGACGTCGATGCCCTGATGCTTCGGCTCCGAAACCGGCTTTCTCAACTTGAGAAGGGCCATGAAGAATTACTGCCTCGAAAAGCCGTCGCGCTTCGCAACAGCGTCTTCATCAATTCGCTCGAGGCATTCGTCAACACTGCCGACCAAAAATCCCAAGTGCGGACGCAATGGCCATCGCAATTAGCCGGTCCTTTATTCTGTTCCGGACGGATGCGGAAGGCCTTCTTGCAAGTCTTGGCGTTCATCTTCAAGGATCAGCGACACGTCAACGAGGCAATTATCGCCGCTTTTCGCGAATCGATCAGCCTGAATCGCCAATTGATAGAGCAACTTGAAGCGCTGCGTCGCGACCACGAAGCGCTGAAGACGACGTTGCATCGGTCCAAGGGGGTGGGTTGACCCCGGACGGGCCTGGCGCGCCGACCGATCGGTCGACCATACGTCTCGGAATCGTTACCCCGTGGTTCGGACGGGAGATGAGCGGCGGCGCCGAGCAGCAAAGTTGGCAGCTAGCGCAGCACATAGCGGGCGCGGGCTACGCGGTCGACGCGTTGACGACGTGCTCGGCGTCAGCGAGCGAGGAGTGGTCGCGTAATGTTCTTCCGGCCGGCGTGGAACGCGCCGGCGACGTCACGATTAAACGCTTCCGTGTTGACAAACGTGATCCGCGCGCCTTCGCACGGGTGAATACCGCCTTGACAAGCTTTCCCGCGACTCAGGTAAAGCGTTCGGTTAGCCCGCTCAGCGAAGACGATGCCATGGTCTTCGAAACGCAGAACATCAATTCCGAGGGCTTACTGCAATACCTCGAGACCGAAGGACGCCGATACCGGGCCCTCATCTTCATTCCCTACCTCTATGGAACGACGCTGGCGGGGATTCAGCTCGTCTCCGAGCGAGCTTTTCTGCAGCCGTGCCTGCACAACGAATCGTATGCCTATCTTCCGGCGGTTCGTCGTGCGTTCCATTCAGCGCGCGGTGTGCTCTTCAATAGTTTGGGCGAACTGGAAATCGCCGTCGAGCTCTATGGGCCGGGCATCATTAAGAAATCGAGCCTCGTTGGCC
>JACRTZ010000052.1 GCA_014304965.1 Vulcanimicrobiota bacterium
TTTCCGAAGAGCTCCTATACGGAATCGGCGGCCTGCTCGAGCACGCACCCGCCTTCACGGCGATCTGCAATCCGACGGTCAATTCGTATAAGCGGCTCGTGGACGCGTGGGATGCGCCGATCTACACCGTCTGGTCGCGGCGCAGTGCGAATTCGCTCGTGCGCGTACCGGCGGCGGGTGCCGACCGGCGTATCGAAGTGCGCAGCGCAGATCCGTCGTGCAACCCGTATCTCGCGCTTGCCGTTCTCGTCGCGAGCGTCGCGGACGGCGTACGCGGCCACGTGCTTCCGGGCGACGCGCTCGTCGGTTCGACGTACGAATTGAACGAACGCGAGCGCGAACGGCGGCGCATTCGCACGCTTCCCAAATCGCTGCGCCAGGCGCTGGTCGAACTCGACCGCGACGCCGTCGTGCGCGGGGCGCTGGGCGATCACATCTACCACGCCTTTCGCGATGCCAAGCTCGCCGAATACGAGCGGTACCGCCGGGCCGTCCACCCCTGGGAGCGCGACGCCTACTTGCGGGTGTATTAGCCTACCTGCGAGTGTATTAGCCTACCTGCGGGTGGCCTAAGTCACATCTCTGCGCGAAGAGGCCGAGAATCCCGGGAACGCGGCCCGGAGCGCCGATTCGAAATATATGGCCAAGGTCACCCCGGTCATCGACCGGACAGCCACGACTCCTCGCGAGCGGCAAACGGCCGCCTGCGCGGCGCTCGCCAGTCTCGCTCTTTTCGTCGCCGCCATCGCCTGGAATCAAACGGCGCTCGGCGCCGTCGCTTCGTTGCCCGCATCCATCGCTTCTGCCGCGATCGTAATGATGCTCGTAACCGCCGCGATCTTGCGCAACCAGTACCGCGCCTCGGGTCATGCGGCCTACGCGTTTTTAGGCACAGCGTACACCACGGCGGCGGCACTCCTGTTGCCGTACGGCGCGGTCGTCTTACGGATGCCCGGCTCGGCGCCGTTTCCGCCCGGCACGCAAGGCCATACGGGCGCGTGGTTGTGGATGGCGTGGCACGGATTCTTCTTGGTCTCGATCGCGATCTACGCCTGGTCCGACAGCTTTTTCTCCCGCTCGAACGTTGCGCCGGAGGTCGTGCGCAAGATCATTCGTTCGTATGCGACCGCCATGACGACCATCGCGGCGCTGTGCGCGACCGCAATCGTGTATTTTTCCGAGTCGCTGCCGCCTATGGAGGGCACGCAATACTCCTGGCTGTTCAAGACGCTTGTCGAACAGCTGATCGCGATCTGCGCGGTCGTTCTCGTGGTGCTCGTCGCACGGACGCGTCTTCGTCAACCGACGCACTTGTGGCTGGCGGTGATCGTGCTGTGCTCGAGCTTCGAGATCGCAATCGACGGCGAACTGCTCAAATCTTCGTTCACGTTCGGCTGGTATGCCGGTCTGGTCGAAGGCCTGGCGTCGCAGGCGGTGATGTTGATCGTGCTGCTGCGCCGCACGAACGAACAAATCGTTCGAGTCGTCGCCGACAATGAAACCCTGGCCGAAGCGACGGTTCGAGATTCGATGACGGGCTTGCGCAACCGGCGCGGCTTCGACGAACGGCTCGACCAGGCGCTGGGGGACGCTCGCACCGCGGGAGCGCCGGTCGCCCTGCTCGCGCTCGACCTGGACTACTTCAAGCAATACAACGATTACTTCGGTCACGTAGCCGGGGACGAAGCGCTGCGCGCCGTGGCCGGCGCGATCGAAAAGATCACGACCCGCTCGCGCGACATCGCCTGCCGCATCGGCGGCGAGGAGTTCGCAGTCGTTCTGCCCTTTACGGACGACGCGGGCGCGCAGGTCGTCGCCGACCGCATTCTGGCCGAGGTGCTGCATCTCGGTCTCGCGCACTCGCCGGCCGCACCGCAGCCCAACGTCACGATCAGCATCGGCGTGGCCGTTGCCGACATTCCAATGAGCGCCGTGGACCTGTACGAATGTGCCGACCGCGCGCTCTACCGCGCCAAACGCCAAGGACGCAATCGGGTTTCCGTTTACACAGGCGCTACGGCCTCGGTGGCGCTCGCGGGTTAAGCGACCCCAGCACCCGCCGCTCTCAAAAGTTCCCAGGCCGCGCGAACATCGTCGCGTGTCGTTCGCTCGTTGCCGATCGCCAGCCGAAGCGCGACGCGTCCGTGGAGGCGCGTGGGCGAGATGAACATTTCGCCCGTTGCATTGACGTTGTCCGCGATCGCAAGATTGTGGGCGTCCGTCCGCTCGTCATCCACGCCGGCGACGATGCGGCGAAAGCACACGACCGACAGCGGGTGCGGCGCCATCACTTCCCAGCCCGGCTCGGCCGCGACCCACTGCGCGAACTCTTGCGCGAGCGCGATGTGCCCGCGCAGCCGCGTGCGCATCCCCTCAGCGCCGTACGCGCGTAGGGCAAACCAGAACTTCAACGCGCGAAATCGCCGTCCGAGCTGCAGCCCATAGTCCATGTAATTGTGGACGCCCTCTTCGGACGTGTGCAGGATGTCGAGCACGAGGCTGAAGGCGCGACGCAAAATCTCGGGCCGGCGCACGTACAAGACCGAGAGATCCACCGGAACGAACATCCACTTATGCGGGTTCACCACGAGCGAGTCGGCGCGCTGGCAGCCGGCGAGCAGGTCGCGAAACTCCGGCAAAATCGCGGCGGGTCCCGCGTAGGCGGCGTCAACGTGCAGCCATACGCCGAGGCGCTGCGCCACAGCGCCGATCTCGGGAACCGGATCCACCGAGGTCGTGGACGTCGTCCCGACGGTCGCCACCACGCACATCGGCCGCAGGCCGCGGCCCACGTCCTCTTCAAGCGCCCGTTCAAGCGCATCGGGCCGCATGCGAAAAGCGTCGTCCGTCGCGACCTTCACGACGTTGGCCCGGCCGATCCCAAGAGCGATCGCCGCTTTCTCGATGTGCGAGTGCGTCTGATCGGTAACGTACACGCGCAGCGGCGGCGCATCGGTTCCGAGCATTCCACGTTGCCGAATGCCGGGATCCACCGACTCGCGCGCGGCCGCGAGCGCCGTGAAACCCCCGATCGACGCAGTGTCGTAGAT
>JACRTZ010000008.1 GCA_014304965.1 Vulcanimicrobiota bacterium
AAGTCGTACGTGAGGCGCCGCTTCGATGCGGCGTCCCCTTCAAGCACGGCGTGCTTCAATGTGGGCGGCACGCCGGCCGCGCGCTCGAGTCGCCGCCCGAAGCGTCGTTCAAACCGCGAGCGAAAGTCGGCGTCGCTATCGGCGAACATCACGGCCGAGATGCCGCGCGCGTTCCAGGCGACGTACACCGTGCCGACCGTGCTCGGCAATGGCGCAAAACGTTCGGCTCCGAACACTGCCGCGAGCACGCGTTCCGTAAAGCCCTTTGGTGCGCGAATGTCGCGCAGGGCGCGGAGATCTTTGAGCATATCAGGCATTCCTCGTTTCGAGATCGGCTCGCAAGCGTGCGAGGCCGCGGTGAACATCGGACTTGACGGTTCCGGCCGGCCGGCCGAGCAGCGCGGCGATGGCGTCGTACGAATAGCCGTCAATGTGGCGCAGTACGACGACGCTACGGACTTTCAAGGGCAGCCGCGCCAGCGCCGAGCGCAGTTCACTGGATGCCGCGCGCCGCTCGGCTACCGCTTCGGGCCGCTCGCGCGCGCCGGCCGGCAGCTCGTTCGCGGCGTCGAGCGGGACCAGGCGCCTCGCCGTCTTGGAGCGCGTCCGATTGCGGACGCGGTTGAGCGCGATCGTAAACAGCCAGGCGCGCATCGACAGACTCCGGCGGCGGGCGGGCGCGTAGCCGCATAACGCCCGATATGCGGAGACGAACGTTTCTTGCGCGATCTCCTCCGCCTCGTGCCGGTCGGCCGTCAAATTGAGGGTGAAGGCGAAGACGCGGTCGCGATAGGTCGTGACCATTCGCTCGAAGTTCGCGTCAACGTCGCGCGCGAGGCCGGCCGCGACGTCGTTCTGCAGACGATCCGCGGCCGTCACTTCGCGTCCGCCATCACGAGGCCGAGCGCGTATCGTTCGCCGGCGGTCACGGCACTCACACCGTGTCGCACGTTCTCTCGATAGAACCCGCGTGTGCCCTCGACCGGCCGCATACGGTTCGGGAACACGAGCGCGTCGCCGCGTTCGAACGTCAACACGCGCGCGACGCTTTGCGCACGCGGCCGCTGAAAGGCAAGCACCGTTTCGCCGCCTTCGTACGAGCGCCGACCGCTCAGATAGATAGTGACCTGCAGCGGGAAGGCACGCTCGCCGTACACATCTTGATGCAGCGCGTTGAAATCGCCGGCTTCGTAGCGCAAGATAAGGGGCGTCGGCCGCTTCTGGCCGGCCTTCGCGCACTCTGCAACGAAAGCATCGAGCGTCGGCGGATAGCTTTCGGCGAGGCCGAGCGACGCGTTCCATTCGTTTGCGATCGGCGCAAGCGCAGCGTAAAAGTTCTCGCGCAATTCGCGGACCAGTGGCGGCAGCGGGTACGCGAAATAGCGATACTCGCCGCGGCCGAAGTTGTGCCGCTGCATGACGACCGTGCTGCGGTAGCGCGCGTCGTCGTCGTAGCCGCGAATCAGCTCGTCGCAAGCGCTCGCATCTAGGGCGCCGCGCAGAACGGCAAACCCATCCCGTGTGAGGCCCTCGGTCCCTGGGAGCATTTTCACTCGTCCTGCCATTTCGAAGGGTTAACACGAAGATGCCGGATTCGTTGCAGCGAATGCCTGAGAATGATTCGTCGCTCGCTTGCCATCCTGGCCGCGCTCTTTTTCGTGGCCGCCCCGCTGTCGCTCCAGGCCGCCGATAGCCTCACATACCCGCCCGCCGCGCGCAGCGAGGTCACTGACGACTATTTCGGGACGAAGGTCGCCGACCCGTACCGCTGGATGGAAGAGATCGACTCGCCGCAGACCCGCGCATGGGTTCAGGCCGAAGCGGCCCTCACGAACTCCTACCTCTCGCAGCTGCCGCACCGCGACGCGATCCGCAACCGCCTGATGGCGCTCGCGAACTACGAGAAAACAACGCTCCCGACGCACGAGCGCAACACGTACATTCTTTCGAAGAACAGCGGGCTGCAAAACCATTCGGTCGTGTACGTGTCCGACGGACCGGACGGTCCGTGGCGTACGTTGCTCGATCCGAATGCACTTTCGACCGACGGAACGGTCGCGCTCGGCGGCGGCTCGCTATCGCGCGACGGCAAACTCTACGCCTATTCGACGCAGACGGCGGGCTCCGACTGGCAGACGTGGCACGTGCGCGACGTCGCAAGCGGCAACGATCTCTCCGACCGGATCGAGTGGGCGAAGTTTTCGGGCGCATCCTGGAACGGCGACTCCACTGGCTTTTACTACTCCGCGTACGACAAGCCGGCCGATTCCAAGCTCAACATCGTCAACTACAACCAGAAGGTCTATTTTCACAAGGTCGGCACGGCGCAGAGCGCCGACTGGCTGGTCTACGCGCGCCCGGATCGAAAAGAGCTCTTTCTCACGGGCCGTGCACTTGAGGACTCGCAGTACCTCATTATCAGCGCCGGCTCGGGGCATACAAACGGCGTCTATGTTCTTCCCGAATGGAGGGGCAACGCGGCTCCAGTCAAGGAGGCCGTCTCAGATGTTTATAAAGTCGAGCCAAGAGAACTCTTCGCGCCGGGTAAGGCGTCGTACAGCATCGTTTCCGCCGACGGGCCCACCCTCTTCGTCGAAACTAACGACGGCGCGCCGAATTCGCGGCTGATCGCCGTGGACGCGAACGATCCGGCGAAGGTGCGGGTCGTCATTCCGGAGTCCGACGTGTCGCTGCAAGGCGTGTCGTCCGCGGGCGGGCGCTTCTTCGCGCGCTACCTCAAGGACGCATACACGCTCGTTCGCGTGTACGATCGCGGCGGAACGCTCGAGCGCGAGGTGACGTTACCGGGAATCGGTACGGCGAGCGGCTTCGGCGGGCGCCGCGACGACACGGCAGTTTACTACAGCTTCGCCGGTTATACGACGCCGCCGACCATCTATCGCTACGACATCGCGTCCGGAACGAGCACGGTGTACTCGCGCCCGAAGGTCGCCTTCGATCCGAATGCGTTCACGACCGAGCAGATTTTCTTCACGAGTAAGGACGGCACGCGCGTGCCGATGTTCCTCTC
>JACRTZ010000113.1 GCA_014304965.1 Vulcanimicrobiota bacterium
GCTTTCGCCAAGGCGAACACGTCCTCGGTGCGTACGTCGCCGACGACAACCAGGATCGCGTTGTTCGGCGCGTACCATTCGCTATAATACTTCCGTAAATCGTCCACGGTCGCGCGCGCGACGTCGGCGCGCACGCCGAACGCGGGCAATTCGTAACCGCTGCCTTGAAAAATGGCTCGGCGCACCGCGATCGTGAAACGGCCGAGCGGGTTTGCCAGGTCGCCGTCGATTTCGCTGAGCACGGCGCCGCGCTCGGTGTTCCAGTCCTTCGCGAGCAGCGCAAGGTGCTGCATGCGGTCGGCCTCGACGCGCAATATGGTCCCGAGCGCCGCGCTCGGCGCGATTTCGTAAAATTGGGTGAAGTCTTCGTTCGTGCGTCCGTTGATGCGCGCGCCGAAGTGCGCGTAGAGCTCGTTGAGCCCTGCGTATGAGATCTCTTTCGTGCCGCGAAACATCATGTGTTCGAGCGCGTGCGCGAGGCCCGTCTTGCCGGCGGTCTCATCGCCCGAGCCGAAGTGATAGAACACGTCGGTCTCGACGATCGGCGCGAGATGCTTCTCGGCAACGACGACCTTCATCCCGTTGCCGAGCGTCATAACCCGCTCGACGGCTTTCGCCGCCGGCCCCGGCGCCGCAACATTCTGCGCCACGGCACCCTGCGTGCAGAACAGCAACACTCCGGCGAGGGCGAAAACTCTTCTCACGTTTTCTGTTCCGTAACTTCTTATTTTAGGAAGATCGAGTAACCCCGTTCGAGCGGGGTGGGCGTCGTTCTGGCGAGCGGCTTACGTTCTGCGCGGAGCCCGGACGGCGGGCCGCTCTCGTCCATCCGTGGACTTCGCGGCACTAGCCCATCCGTGGGCGTCGAAAATGCTGCGGCGCTCTCCGTGATGGAGAGCGCCGCTAAAGCGAGCCCAATGGCGCTCGCAACGCAAACGAGGGCGGGTTACTTGATTTCGACGGTGGCGCCGACCTCAGCCAACTTGGCTTTGATGGACTCTGCTTCGTCGCGCGGGATGCCTGTCTTGATCGGCTTGGGCGCGCTTTCGACGAACGACTTCGCTTCGGTGAGCCCGAGGCTCGTGATCTCGCGAACCGCTTTGATGACTTTGATCTTCTCCGCGCCCACTTCGGTGAGAACGGCGTCGAACTCGGTCTTTTCCGCGGCCGGTGCGGCTGCGGCTCCTCCGCCGCCGCCTGCGGCTGCAACGGCGACCGGCGCCGCGGCGCTAACGCCCCATTTGTCTTCTAAGCTCTTGACGAGTTCGTTGAGCTCGAGGACGGTGAGTTTTTCGACTTGGTCGATGATGTCGGCAACTGCCATGACTGCTTCTCCTTAGGATGCAGGCTCGGCGAGTTGCTTCTCGCGAGCACTGAGGACGCGGACGAATCCGCTGCGATTGGCGGCCAGGACGCCGGCGAACCCGCGCATGGGGCTCGCGAAGAGGCCTAGCAGCTTTGCTTGGAGTTCTAGCTTCGGGGGCATCGCGGCCAGCGCCGCAACTTCACGCGTTTCGTAGATGCGTCCGTCGACGAAAGCCGCTTTGACTTCGAGCGGCTTGACGTCATCGGAGAACGTCTTGAGCGCTTTCGCAGGCGCGACCGGATCGTCGGTCGCGAAAACCACGCCGGTCGGTCCTGCCAAGAACGGCTCGGCCAGGCGCGCGAGATCTTCGTTTGCGGCGCGCGCAAAGAGTGAATTCTTGACGACCGCGTACGAGTTGCCGGCCTTGCGCAATTCCGTGCGCAGGCGCGTCATCTCACCGACCGTGAGTCCCGTGTAGTTCGTGAAAAACAACGACTTCGCCGAAGCAATGCGCTGGCGCAGCTCCTCGATCGTTGCTTCTTTCTTGGCGGTGGGCATGAGCGTGCTTTCTATAAAGAAAGGGCGCCCCGATCGTCGCGATGGGCGCCGCATGCCGCAAGAATCTGCTCGCGCAAATCCGCTCGGAAAACTTCGTCGCACATCCTCGGTAGGCGCTTGCGCATTACTCGCCCGGGGGCGAACCTACGGTCATCGGAGCCAAGAGGTATCATAGGCGGGCCTGGCCGCCGGGTCAACCCCTTAGGCGGTAGGCGGGGGGCGGCGTTCGGCGAGCCAGTTCCGGAAATCGTCGGCGCTCATGGGCGCGGCGACGTAATATCCCTGAACGCGCGCCATGCCGTAATGGACCAGCCACTCGACGACCGCTTCGTCCTCGATGCCCTTGGCGGCGAGTTCGGCGCCTGCGTCGCGCGCCAAATCGGAAATGGCTTTCATTCTCGCCCGGGCGTTCGGGTCGTCGGCCAGCCCCATGACGAGCGCCCGATCGAGTTTGAGCTCGGTGATCGGCATGGACTTGACGTCCATCAGACTGACGGGCGAGAGACTCGGTCCAAAGCCGTCGATGGCGACGTGCACCCCGGCGGCGGCCAGATTCTTGAGATTGGCTTGCGAGACCGCATCGTGGGCCTTGAGGAGCCGCTCGTCCAGTTCGAGCCAGAGGCGCGAGGGCGCGATACCGTACCGCTCCAGGCTGGCCAAAACGCGATCGCTCAGATCGACCTCCAAGAGGTTCTGCGGCGAAAAGTTGAGCGAAAGCGACGCCGGCGCAAGCTCGCCGAGATCTTTCCAATACGAGAGGGTCGTGGCGAGCAGCCACTCGGTCAAACCTTTGACCAGTCCGTGATTTTCGGCGTACGTGATGAAGTCGTCGGGATTCTTGAGTTCCGGCGGGCTCTCGGGAAAACGGCAGAGGGCCTCTCCTCGCACCACGGTGCGCGAGCGCAAATCGAGAATCGGCTGATAAAAAACGACCAATTGCCTTAGCGGGCCTTCTCCTTCGACGCGACGCCTTATGCTCTATTCATCGGACCGCCGGCGGCCCCGGTTCAGCCCCGATCTGGGCTAGGCCGAGACGCTGGCCTTCACGCGGTTCGGGTCAACCTTGACGCCGACGCCCATGGTCGAGGCCAGGGTGATGCTGCGCAGGTAGATACCCTTGGCGGTGGTCGGCTTCGCGCGCACGAGCGCGTCGAGAATCGTTTGCA
>JACRTZ010000104.1 GCA_014304965.1 Vulcanimicrobiota bacterium
TCCCCAAAGCGCAACGTCGCGCGAGCCCGCGCCCAAACCGGTCCTATTAAGTGATCCCATGCGGCGGTAGGTTGTCCCCAGAGGGCGGCGCGAAGGGATGGCCATGACGACCACTTTTGCCGAGTTGGCGGAACTGGACGAGATCGTCCGGATCCCCTCGCCCGCGCCGGCGCCGCAAGCGCTGGCCCACGACGGTGAACATCTTTGGCTCGGCTCTTGGGAGACGAGCCGTTTTTATGGGATCTTCCCGCGCGACGGTCGCGTGTTCGAAGATCGCGCGGCGCCCGGACGGCCGGTGGGCGCGACCTGCATGGGCGACGAGTTACGCGTCATCTGCTCGGAAAACGGCGATGGCGATAATCGCTTCATGCGCCGCTACATTCCGGGACACGGTTTCAAATCGCACGACGCGATTGCGTGCCCCGACGACACCGGTTCGTTTCTCGCTTGGAACGGCGAGCGCTTATGGATGACGCAGCGCCACAACAAGTGCGCGATCGAACTGGACGCGCATTGCCGGCCGGTGCGAACGATCGACGTGGGCGAACAGATTCTGGGCGCAACCTGGGTCGGTGAGCGGTTGTATCTTTCGATTTGGCTGGGCAAAGAGCGGGGCGGCTCGCGCGTCGCCTACATCGAGCCGCGCGTCGAGAGCCCCCAGTTAACCTTCGTCGCGAGTTCGCCGTTCGCGTGCATCTCACTCGCCTACGACGGCGAGCGCTTGTGGACGAACGATGCAAAAGCCATGCAGATCGTCGCCTTCCGCATCCCGGCCTAAATCAGGGCGCATTCCTCGATTCGGCTTCGCGTTTGAGCGCGGCGAGCATCATCTCGGCGTTCTCTTTGACCTTCTTGTGCAAGGTCGGACCGATCAATTCAGCCAGCGTCGGAACGCCGAAGTCGTAGTCCACGACGAGGGTCACCTGCGTGCGGCCGTCGCCGTCCTCGAACGTCCAGGTGCCCTCAAATTTGTCGAGGTCGCCTTCGAGCAAGCGGTAGTCCACCCGCATCGCTTCGTCGTCGAAGAGATCTTCCTCGAGCCATTCGATCGGCGCTTCTTCGACGAGCGTTTTCCAGCGCGAGAGAATCCGATGAGACGTGCGCTCGACGATCGTCACCGATTCGACGTCCGGCATGAAATCGGGAAAGCGCCCCTGATCCTTCGCGAGTTCGTAGACCTCACGCGCCGGAGCGTTTACTTCGATGCGGGTTTCGACCGACGGCATGCGAGGCGCTAGACCGGAGCCGGCGAAGGCGCGAGCACGCCGAGGCGCTCTTGCGCCGCGGCCGCACCGAGCCGGAACGCTTCCACGGCGCGATCCACTTCGGCGGCCGTCACGATCAGGGGCGGCTCGAGCCGAATGACGCGCTGCTGGTTGAGCGTCCAGGCCGCGGTGACGCCCGCTTTGAGCATCTCGGGAATGATCGTTCCGCCGTAGCCTTCGCTGACCAGTTCGGCGCCGACCAGCAAACCGCGTCCGCGCGCTTCGCGAACGACGCCGGGATAGTCGCGAGCTACCGCCTGCGCGCCGGCGAGCAGTTGCGCACCGCGGTCGCGCGCGTTGTCCACCAAGCGATCCTCGCGCAAGACGTCGAGCGCGGCGAGCGCCGCCGCGCAGGCGAGCGGGCTGCCCCCGAACGTCGAGGTGTGCAAAAGCGGCGCGCGCCCGTAAGCCGCGTTCCATACGCTCGGCCGCGCGACGTACGCGCCGATCGGAACAACGCCGCCCGAGAGACCTTTCGCGAGCGTCATTACGTCGGGCACGACGCCATCAAAATTGCACGCAAACAGCTCGCCGCAGCGCCCCAATCCCGTCTGAATCTCGTCTGCAATCAAGAGCGAGCCGGCCGCGTCGCACAGCGCGCGCGCGCGCGTCAAATATCCCGGCGGCGGCACGTTGACGCCGCCTTCACCTTGGATCGGCTCGACGACGAATGCCGCAGCGCCGGAAAGCGGCCCTTCGAGCGCGCTTGCGTCACCGTAAGGAACGTGCACGACATCGGCGAGCAACGGCCCATAGGGCGCCTTGAACGCGTCGCGGCCGCTGGCCGCAAGCGCGCCGAACGTCTTGCCGTGGAACGCGTCACGCGTTGCAACGATCTTGACGCGCCCGGTCGCAGCGCGGGCAAGTTTGAGGGCCCCCTCGATCGCTTCCGCGCCGCTGTTGGCGAAGAAGGAAATGCCGAGATCGCCGGGCGCGATTTCGGCGAGCGCTTTTCCGAGGCGTCCGGCGAGTGGATCGAACATCGTCTTACCGGAAAGCGCCATCAGGTCGAGTTGCGCGCGCACCGCCGCGACCACGCGCGGGTGCAGATGGCCGAGCGTAAAGACGCCGTAACCGCCCGCAAAGTCGAGATACGCTTTGCCTGTGTGATCCCAAATCGTCGTGCCGCGCGCACGGACCGCAACCGGCGACCCAGAAAGTTTCATCACGCGCGCGAGCGGCGGATTGAGGTACTGACGGTAGTTCTCGTAGGTCTCGTCGTAGAGCGCCTGCGGCGAAGCCGCGCCGTACAGATCGTCCGCCATCAAGCGGCGACGCCTTCGTTTTCCAGCGAGGATTCGCGCTCCAAGCGTTCGATCGTCGCCAGCACGATCGCCAAGGTTCCCGCGGCCGTTTCGGTGCGCATGACCGCTTCGCGCAATTCGCTTGCGCCGCGAAAGCCTTTGAGGTAATAGCCCAGATGCTTGCGCATCTGCGGCACGGCGCGCGCCTCGCCCCACTCATCGACCATCGTCTGGTAATGGTACACGGCAAACCGCAAGCGTGCGGCAGGGTCGGGCGTCGCCTGCGGCTCGCGCCCATCGAGCAGGGCGCGGACTTGACCGACCAGCCACGGATTGCCGAGCACGGCGCGTCCGAGCATGATCGCGTCCACGCCCGAATCGCGCATGCGCCGCACGGCATCGTGGGGATCGTTGAGATCGCCGTTCCCAATGACGGGAATGGAGACGGCGGCCTTGAGTGTCGCGATGTGCGCCCAGTTCGCGCTTCCTTTATAAAACTGTTTCGCAG
>JACRTZ010000064.1 GCA_014304965.1 Vulcanimicrobiota bacterium
ATGGAAGCGGTCGTCAAACGTCCTGTCATCATGGACAACGATGCGATCGCCATCCGCTCGATGATGAATGTGTGCCTCTCGCTCGACCATCGCGTGGTGGACGGCGCAATCGCGAGCGCGTTCTTGGTGGACCTCAAGAAACGTCTGCAGGCGATGAAGCCTGGCGGCGACCTGTAAACACCACGATCGTCACGCCGAGCGAACCGTCGTGGTGGCTGACGGAAGCACTTGCCGCCGAAGGGATCGCCGAGGACGCTCCCGCGCTCTCGGAAACGATTGAAGCGGACGTCGCGATCGTGGGCGGCGGCTATACCGGGTTATGGACGGCGCTCGCGTTGCGCGAGCAACGGCCCGATCTCGACGTCGTCGTACTCGAAGCAGAGATTTGCGGCGCGGGCGCGAGCGGGAAGAACGGCGGCTTCGTGCACGGCTATTGGAGCGCGCTGCCACGCATCGCGCAGCAATTCGGCGATGCCGCCGGCCTCGAAGCGGCGCATTTAGGATCCCGCGCGCAGGATGCGATGCGCGCCTTCTGTACCGCGCCAAACGTGGACGTGTGGTGGCACGAAAAAGGCATCCTCAAGATCGCCTGCTCGCCCGCGCAGGACGCGTCGGTGCAACGTCTTATTGAGACGACCCGCCGGCTCGGGGTTCCCGAACAAGCCGTTCCACTATCGCCCGCCGAAGTGCAGCGGCATTGCGCGTCGCCGGCCTTTCGAGCGGCCGCGCTCTTGACCGAAGCGGCGAACGTGCAGCCGGCGCGTCTCGCGCGCGCCCTGAGGCGCGCGGCAATCGAACGCGGCGTGCGCATCTACGAGCGGACGCCCATGGTCGCGATGCAGGCGCCGGCGGCGACCGCGGACTTACAAACGCCGGGCGGCATCGTGCGCGCGCGCGACGTGGTGCTCGCGTCGAACGCCGTGCTTTCAGCGTGGCCGCGCCTCAGCCGGCACCTCACGAACTTCAGCAGCTACATGGTGCTGACCGAACCCGTGCCGGATCGTCTGCGCGAAATCGGCTGGACCGGGAACGAGGGCCTCGACGACGCGCGTATGTTCGTGCACTACTTCCGCACGACGCCCGACGGTCGCGTTGCAATGGGCAGCGGCTCGGGACCGGTGACGTTCGGCGGCCGGCTCGGCAAACGAACCTTTGCCGATCGCGCGACCGCTCGGCGCGCGGACCGCGGATTGCGCCGATTGCTTCCCGGACTCGGCGACGCTCGCATCACGCATGCGTGGGGCGGCGCCATTGACGTCGCCTCGGACCGCTTACCCTTCTTCGGCACCTTCCCCGGTAGTCGCATCCACTACGGCTGCGGCTTCTCGGGGCACGGCGTCAATCCGACGTATATCGGCGGTCAGATTCTCGCGTCGCTCGTGCTCGGCGAACGCAACGAATGGACGCAGTCGCTCTTCTGTCGCGTGAAGCTGCCGGCGTTTCCGCCGGAGCCCCTGCGCTTTCTGGGCGGTTCGCTCGTTCGCGCGGCTGTGTTGCGTTGCGAGGAAGCCGAGGACGAGGAGCGCAAACCGCCGCTATGGGCTCGATTCGGCGCTGCAATTCCTCGCATGTTCAACCTGCGCATCGGCACGCGTTGAGCGCCGCATGCTGAAGATCGCGTCAATCGTCGGGCACAATCTCGAAATTCCGTACGACGTTGAGTACCGGCCGGCGTGGCAGCCGGGGCTCGTTCGCAAGAGCCGCGACGTCACGCTCGCGATCGTTCGCACGGAAGACGGCCTGACGGGCTACGCCTGCAACGACGGCCATCACGCGCGCGCAATCGAGCGGAGCGTTGCGCCATATCTCGTCGGTCAGCCGGCATCCGCCACCGAGCGGCACGCGCGCACGTTTCGTAACGCGGGCGGCCTTTGGTTTCTCGATCAAGCGCTCTGGGACATCATCGGGAAGGCGGCGGGCATGCCGCTCTACCGCTTATGGGGCGGCTATCGCACGACCGTTCCCGCGTACGCCAGCACATCCGAACTCGGCACGCCCTCCAATCGCGCCGAACTTGCGGCTCGGTATCGCGATGAAGGTTTCCGCGCGATGAAGATTCGTTTTCATAACGAGCGCATCGAGGACGACCTCGCCCTGCTCGACGCGGTCAAAGAAGCCGCGCCGGACCTCACGATCATGGTGGACGCGAACCAAGCCACGAACCTCCCGTCGCCGAATCTGACGCCCTCTTGGGATTATCGGCGCGCACTCGACACCGCGCGCGAATTGCACGCGCGCAACGTACTTTGGCTCGAAGAACCTTTGGCGCGCTACGACTTCGAGAATCTCGTCCGGCTACGCGAGCATACGGACATCTATATAGCCGGCGGCGAGAGTAACCGGCAACTCCACGAATTCCGCTGGCTTGTCGAGCGTGGCGTGTACGACATCATCCAGCCCGACTGTTCGTTGTCCGAAGGTATATCGCAACTGCGCAAGGTCGCGGCGATGGCGGAACTGTTCAAGCGCCATTTCATTCCACATCACGGGCTGAGCGGACTCGGGCTCGCCGCGGTGCTCCACCTCGTTTGCTCGATCAACGAACCGCTCATGTGGCTCGAGATGATGTACGAACCGCCGACGCGGACCCTCGAAACGTACCAGCAACTCGGCGGCATCCTTACGACCCTCGCGTGGATCGACAAGAACGGCAACGTTACCGTTCCCGAAGCACCCGGCCTCGGCGTCGAGGTGGACGAAAGCGCAATCGCGCACTTCGCCGCCTAGGGCAGTCAGTCCGACCTGCGTTAGCGCGGGGTCGGCAACATCCACGGACGGGGAGTCTGCCGGTAGCAATCGACGTACGTGCCGGCTGTCGTATAGTACGGGTTTTCGCCCGGCTGATACCGTTCGTTGCAAGCGCCGTTCAACACGCGGTAACCGCTCGCGGCGACGAGACACGGTCCCTGAACGGCATCGAAAACGATAAAGCGGCTGGAAGGTTCTTCGCCGTCAACCCAGGCTATGCGCAGGTTCGGTGAGCGGACGTACCGCTGCACGCGCCTGAAC
>JACRTZ010000152.1 GCA_014304965.1 Vulcanimicrobiota bacterium
GAACGTACCCGCGTGCGATGTCGCCGGTCGGCGCCACGACGATCGGCCGAACCGAGGCTTCGAGCAAGAAGCTCAGGTCGTCCGCGAACGTGCCGCTCTCGTCGAGCGAGCGGTCGACGCGAAAGACGAACGTGCGCCCTGCAAATGCGCGCGCGTCAATCACCAGCAAATTCCTCGACGTACATCGTACTGTAAACGCTGGAAGAGATCGCTCCGACGCCGATGCGGGTCACGGGTTTTGCCAAAATGTTGGCGCGGTGGCCCGGGCTGGCCCTCAAGGCCGCAAACGCTTCGGCCTCGTCGCCCGTCGTATAGATCAAATTCTCGGCCGCATGGTGGAACGCGTAGCGGGCCTGATTGAGCCGGTCCGCCGGGCTCCCGCCTTTGGAATCTACGTGGCCGATGAAGTGCTGCTCGAGCATGCGGCGCGCATAGGCGCGCGCTATGGTCTGCAACTCCGGGTCGGCGGTCAACGCCGGGAGCCCGTGCGCGCGTCGCTCGGCGTTCGTATCGGCCAGCATCGCTTGCTCGAGTTGCGGCTGCAGATAGAGCGCGACGTCGGGATTGTCAAGCGGTCGCGGCGGCTCGGCGTTACCGCGCGCAGCGCCGCCGTTCGTCAAGAACAGGGCCGCCAACACGGCGAGGACGAGCGAACTCCTCGGCATGCCGTTGCTTCTTAGCCGGGCGCCGCGCCTTCGCCCTGCACGAGAGCGCGCCACGGGTTCACGAGGTTCATCGCGTCGACCGGGCCGCGCTCGAGCCAAGCGAGCACCCCGTCGGCGGCAGCCGTAACGATCTCGGCGAGCGCGCCCTCTTCGGTCGTGCTAAACGTTGCGAGCACGCGATCGATCGCATCGCGTTCGCCGCCGCGCCCGATGCCGACGCGCAGCCGCGGGAACGACTGGCCGAAGGGTTCGATGATCGAACGCAAGCCGTTGTGGCCGCCCGAGCCGCCCGACTCGCGCATGCGTAGCCGTCCGAAGGGGAGGTCGAGTTCGTCAACGACGACGAGGATGTCTTCGGGCGGCGTCTTCCACCAGCGTGCGATCTTGGATAGCGGGATACCGCTGTCGTTCATATAGGACAGCGGCTTGACGAGAACGACGGCGCGCGGCGCAACGTGTGCTTGCGCCGCGCCGTCTTTTTTTCGCCAACTCGCGCCGAGACGGCGCGCCACTTCGTCTACGACACGAAAACCCACGTTGTGGCGCGTGCGCTCGTACTCGGGCCCCGGATTGCCGAGGCCCGCTACGATGCGCGTCGAGTTCGCTACGGTGTCGAGCCTTCGGCCGGCGCAGTCTCGCCGACGGTCGGCACGTCACCCGCCGCAGGCGCGGCGGCCGGTGCCTCGGCGGCTTGCGCTTCGGTCCGCGAAGCCTCGACCGAGATCACGACCGTTGAAGGATCGATGCGCAGCGTGAAGTTGGGAGGCAGCACGATTTCGCCGGCGGTCACGTGCTGATGAATGCCGAGTTCGGTGACGTCCACCTCGAGGTGATCGGGCAGCGCGTTTGCCGGCCCCTGCACGTCGATCGTATGCATGATGAGGTCCATGACGCCGCCGAAGTTGCGCACGCCGTCCGGCACGCCGGTCGTTGTGAGCGGCAGCGACGCCGTCACGTTTTCGGTGGCACTTACGCGCTGCAGGTCGGCGTGCAAGATGCGCCGCGAGATCGGATCGCGTTGGATGTCGCGCAGCAGCGCCGTGTCCTTGCCGGAGCCGTCGATCGTCAAGTTGAGCAAACGATTCTTTCCGCCGGCGTGCAGCAGTTCGTCGAAGGCCTTCGCGTCGATTGCGATGGCCGCCGGAGCTGCGCCGTGTCCGAACAGCACCGCCGGAATCTTCCCGCTGCGCCGAAGCGCGTTTGAGGACGTGGTGCCGGCTTGGGGGCGCGTCTCGACCGCGAGCGCATCGGAATTTTTGGTTGCCATGATGGATGGTTCCTTACACGTGGTGGGGAGTTCGAGGAACTCCTAAGCGAAAACTTCGGGGAGTTCGAGCATCGGCGTCAGTTGCGGCGGCTTTTCGGGCGGCCCGTCGTCTTCGCGCGCGAACAGTTC
Organism: Vulcanimicrobiota bacterium; assembly: GCA_014304965.1. GTDB lineage: Bacteria > Vulcanimicrobiota > Vulcanimicrobiia > Vulcanimicrobiales > Vulcanimicrobiaceae > Cryoxeromicrobium > Cryoxeromicrobium davisii. The sequence continues at coordinate 2,062 of JACRTZ010000152.1, forward strand.
GGACACGGAACGGTTGGCGGTGATGCGTTTGATCGCATCCGCCAAAATCTGAGCGATGGAGAGGACCTTGAATTTCGGCCCGAGCGTCGCTTCGTCGTTGGGCAGCGTGTTCGTGACGATGATCTTTTCGATCGGCGAGTCTCGCAACACCGCGATCGCATCGCCCGCGAAGATGCCGTGCGTCGCACACGTCACCACGCTGACCGCGCCGCGTTTGATCAGCGCCTCGGCGGCCTTGGCGAGGGTGCCGCCCGTCGAGATCATGTCGTCCACGACCACGGCGATCTTGCCGTCCACGTCGCCGACGATCTCGGTGACTTCCGAAACGTCGGGTTCGGGGCGGCGCTTGAAGACGATCGCGACGTTCGCACGCAGCCGTTTGGCAAATTTTTCCGCGCGCGCGACGCCGCCCGCGTCGGGCGAAACCACGACGATCTTCTCGCCTTCTAATTTCTGCGACCTGAGGTAGGCGCAGAGCGTCGGCGTCGCTTCGAGATTGTCCACCGGAATGTCGAAGAAGCCCTGAATTTGCGCGGCGTGCAAGTCGAGCGTTACCAGCCGCTTCGCGCCGGCGGTTTCCATCAGGTTCGCGACCAGCTTAGCAGAGATCGGCTCGCGGCCCTTGGTCTTCTTGTCCTGTTTTGCATAGCCGTAATACGGCACGACCGCGGAAATGCGGTAGGCGGACGCGCGGCTGAGCGCATCCATCATCAGCAAAAGTTCCATCAGCGAGTCGTTGACGGTTTGCCCGTTCTCCGCTTTGCAGATGGACTGCATGACGAAGACCTCGGCTCCGCGCACGTTTTCGCGGATCTCGATCCGGCACTCTTCATTTTTGAAGCGGTCGACCAGCGCGCTGCCGAGGCGCGTCTCCATCTTGCGCGCGATCTCGTTCGCGAGTTGCGGGTTCGAATTTCCGCTGAAGAGCAGAGGCTTCTGAATCACGGCGACACTCCTACCAAGCGGGAGACCGAAGTCTCGCGACGACGGGTGGTTTGCTCGCCTTGCCTTCAACTTTGAGGGGTCGAAGCCCCGCAACGGCGCCGGAGCGGGTCGTGTCTAAGGAAGCGACGTGTCCGAACGCTTTGAATTGGTCCTGCCCTACTCGCTGGCGGGCGACCAGCCGGCCGCAACCGAGCGGCTGGCCGAGGGCATTTTGCGCGGGGACGCGGCTCAGACGCTTCTCGGGGTGACCGGCAGCGGCAAGACCGTCGCGGTGGCGCGGGTCGTCGAGAGGGTGCAGAAGCCGACCCTCGTGCTCTGCCACAACAAGACGCTCGCGGCACAGCTTTGCGCCGAGTTCCGCGATTTCTTTCCGCACAACGCGGTCGAATATTTCGTTTCGTACTTCGATTACTATCAACCCGAAGCGTACATCGCGCACACCGACACGTACATCGAGAAAGACTCGTCGATCAACGACGAGATCGAGCGGCTCCGCCACTCGGCAACGCAGTCGCTCCTCACCCGGCGCGATACGCTGATCGTCGCGTCGGTGTCGTGCATCTACGGCTTGGGGTCGCCCGCCGATTACATGGAGATGTCGCTCGCGCTGCAGGTCGGCGACGAGATAGACCGCGACGTGCTGCTGCGCCGCTTGGTGGACATGCAGTATCGGCGCAACGACATCAACTTGGTGCGCGGAACCTTACGCGTTCGCGGCGACACCCTGGAGTTCGTGGCGATCGACGAAGAACTCGTGCATCGCATCGCATTCTTCGGCGATGAGATTGCCTCGATCGACGTCGTCAATTTGCTGACGGGCGAATACGTCGAAGCCAAACGCCGGATCACGATTTTTCCGGCCAAACATTTCATTACGCCCGACGAGAAGCTGCGCCGCGCGGTCGAGGCGATCGAAGTCGAACTCTCAGAACGGCTCGAGTACTTCCGCGGCGCGGGCAAACTGCTCGAAGCGCAGCGCTTGGAAATGCGGACCCGCTACGACCTCGACATGCTCCGGGAGGTCGGCTACTGCAACGGCGTGGAGAACTATTCGCGCCACCTCGCGGGCCGCGAAGCGGGCGCGACGCCGTCGTGTTTGCTCGACTTCTTTCCCAAGGACTGGATGCTCGTCGTAGACGAGTCGCACGTCACGCTGCCGCAAGTGCACGGCATGCACGCGGGCGACCGCTCGCGCAAGGAAGTTCTGGTCGAGCACGGCTTCCGGTTGCCGAGCGCGCTCGACAACCGGCCGCTGACGTTCGACGAATTCAGCAAGCATCTCAATCAGACGATTTACGTGAGCGCGACGCCGGCCACGTACGAGATGGGAAAGTCCACGCAGGTCGTCGAGATGATCATCCGCCCGACGGGCCTGGTGGATCCCGAAGTCGAGGTGCGGCCGACGAAGAATCAAGTGGACGACCTCATGGAAGAGATTCGCCTCCGAGTCGAGCGCAACGAACGCGTGCTGGTCACGACCCTGACCAAAAAGATGGCCGAGGACCTCACCGACTTCTTGCTCGAGAACGGTTTCAAAGTGCGCTACCTGCCCAGCGAGATCGAGACGCTCGAACGGATCGCGATCTTGCGGGACTTGCGCAAAGGCCTGTTCGACGTGCTGGTCGGCATCAACTTACTGCGCGAAGGACTCGACCTTCCCGAAGTCTCGTTCGTCGGCATTCTCGACGCCGACAAAGAAGGCTATCTGCGCAGCGGCACGTCGCTGATTCAAACGATCGGCCGGGCCGCGCGCAACGTGGAAGGCAAGGTTATCATGTACGCCGACGTCGTGACCGATTCGATGGCGCGCGCCATCGGCGAAACCCGCCGGCGGCGCGAACGGCAGGTGGCGCACAACCTCGAACACGGAATCGAACCTCGTTCGATCCGCAAGGAGATTCGCGACATTCTCGACCTGATCGCAAACGACGACGACGTGAGCGCGGCCGGCAAGTTGCGTCGCGAGAAGCTTCCGCGCGACGTAGCGATGGCGATGGCGAACGACGTCGAGCGCAAGATGCGCGAGGCCGCCGGCAATCTGGAGTTCGAGAAAGCCGCCGCCCTGCGCGACGAGCTGCTCGAACTTCGCAAGCAGGTCGGCGGGAACGAAAGCGTGCTGTTCCAAGGAAAAGCGCCGAAGATTTTTCAGCAGGCGCTTAAAGAATTGGTCGGTTGACGGCCCGCTCGCGTCTTCTCGCGCTCGCAGTGCTCGTTCTGGGCGTGGCCGGGCCGCTCGCGGCCCCCGGTGCGCGCGCGGCCGGCGCCCCCGAGGTCGCCTCCATTGACGCGCTGTGCGCCTCCTCCGGCGATCGTGCCTTGCGCGGGAGCCCGACCTCTTTCGTGCGGATTTTCGGCAGGGCCGACGATGGCCACTGGCAGCCTGTGAGCGCCGATGTGCTCGGGCGCATCGCGCGCGAGCCGAACCTCTACAGCGAGGTCGCCGAGACGTGGTTCGCCGACGGTGCCGTCGCCGTGGTGGCGATCGCGGCGCGTTCGCTCGAGATTCGCGTAAACACGTCGTATTGCTATCGTTCCGAAGGTTCGCTCGCGCGCGTGATCGAGAGTAGTTCCGGCGGCGCCGTGCGGGACGAAGAAACGCGCTACTTTGACGAGTCGGGGAACGTCGTTTCCCGCAGCTCGCAATTCTACGACATCTTTCCGCGGCCGGGCCGCACGCTTTCCCCCGACCTCAGGCCCGGCACTCCCGAACTCTACCTGACGGTGCGCGCCCTGCCGTTCTACGCGATGTTGCCGAAGTGAGCGAGTCCGCGCCGGTCGTCGCCGAAACGGAGCGGCTGCGCTTGCGCGGCTTCGCGGCGCAAGATCTGGCCGCGCTCGTACGCATTTTCGGCGATCCGGAGGTGATGCGCTACATCGGTCTGGGCGGCACGCGGGCGCCCGAAGCGGCGCGGCGGACGCTCGAGCGTTGCGCCGCTGATGCGCGCACCGAACCCTTTGCGATCTGGTCGGTCGAGCGGCGCGAAGCGCCGGGGTTCATCGGATGGTGCGGGCTCGCGCACGTGCCCGACGATGAACGCATCGAGGTCGCGTATCTGATCGATAAGCCGTACTGGGGTCGCGGTTACGCGACCGAGGCGGCGCGCGCGGCATTGTCGTTCGCTTTCGAACGCGCGAACCTGGACGAGATTATCGCACTCGCGCGCGCGCCGAACGTGGCGTCCATCAACGTGATGCGTAAGCTCGGCATGCGCGACGCCGGGACGGGATTTTTTTACGGCGGTGAGGCCGTGATCCATACGCTTTCGGCGGCCGAGTATTTTGCGGCGCGCGAGCGCTGATTCGCTTGCTTTCGTGATTTAGGGACCGAGCAGGAGCCTGCTTGGAGGCTAGGCAACGCGGCTCCACTCGCACCTTTCTTAAGAAAGTCGGCCCGGTCGTGCTTTTTCGGCGTTTTTCCGTACGTCGTCCTCTCGGCGTCCTCGCCGGGCTCGGCCTTGCAGCCGGCTTTGCCGCCTGCTCCAGCAAGCCGTTGGCGACGCCGGCCGCCCAGTTCGTGGCCGTCGGCTTTTCGATTCCGGTGCCCGGGCGCGTGGCGAGTTCGCTGCGGGGCCGCATGGCCGTTCCCCCCGGCACGCAATCGGCGCTTGTGAGCGCGGCGAGCGGTGGGCAGACGGTCGCTTCCGCCCTCGTCAATTGCACCGCGACGTGCAGCGGAACGCTCTCGCTTCTGCCCGCGACGTACACCTTCACCGTGTCGCTGTTCGCAGCAGCCAACGGTGGCGGCGCCTTGCTGGCGAGCGGTTCGGCGCCACAGACGATTGGCGGCGGACAGTCGAGTACGACGATCAGTTTCGCCTTCGGCGGTCAAATAGCGAAGATCAGTTTGGTGCTCGAACCGAGTTCCGTCCCCGCCGGCAAGAGCTCGACCGTTCAATTGTTTGTCGAGGCCGAAGATGCCAACGGCAACCTGATCGTCGGCTCCGACAACTACACGATGCCGGTGACGTTGACGACCAGCGACAGCACGAACGCGGCGCTGTCCACGACGACCGTGGCCGCCCCCGGCGCGCCCGTCACCGTGACCTATTCGGGCGCGGCGATTACGTCGATCGGATTCACCGCAAATGCGAGTGGCGCGAAGGCTGCGACGACGTCCTTGAGCGTCAACGGCGCAAGCCCGCCGCCGCAGACGGTCGGCGGCGTGGCCGACCCGGTGCCCGTACCTCCGCTCCGCCCACCCGGCCCGTCGCCGAAGCCGACGACGACCCCGGCTCCGACGGCGATCCCGATCGCTTCGCCGACCGCGGTCCCGGTCGCGGCGCTGCCCGGCGCCGCAGCTCTTTCCCAATTCAGCGGCACCGGTGCCGCAACGTTCGGCCGCATCAACGGCGGCGCGCGGCAAGCGACCGTCGCCATCGGATCGCAATTAAACGTCGAGAGCACGACACCGACGCAGCTCAACTTTCAACTCTCGGTCGCCAACGGACTTGCGACCTTTGACGCGCGTCGTTCGCTCGGCGGGCAACTCGGCAAGACCGTCATAGATCTTGGCGCGCACCGTTCTTACCGCTCGGCCTTTCCGCCGGACTATCACGCTCAATCAAGGCTCGATCGCAGCCGCAGCCTCGGGCGGGGGACCGCCGACGTTCGCCGGAAGCTCGCCGTTCCGACGGTCGGCACGCAACGGACGTTCTTCATCAGCGGTGTCGGCGCCAGTTACACGCTGCGCGCGATTACAGCAAACAATCGTGTCGCAATTTGGACGGCCGATTCCCTAACCGACGTCACCCCCGCGCTTTCGCAGCTCGTCACGATGACGCAGAACGCAACGGCTGCAATCGACGCTGCGATCGGAACGGCGGCATACCCGCCCAACGCTCCCGGCATCCAGCAGTTTACAACGTGCGACACCAGCGGCGCCGTCAACGGTTCGGGCGCGGCCGTCGTCCCGGATCCAGGATACGTGAACGAGGTGTTCTACGATGGGGCGGTCGGCGGATCTTCCGGGGCGGCGCTCGGGTTCTTTGCCCCCAACGATTTCACACCGCGCGCCATCGACAATTGCTCACCGCCGCTCGGGCGTTCCACGTCGAACGAAGGTCCGTTTTCGTTCGTGCGCTGGACCGGCTCGAGCGCGGCTTCGCTGGTCGTCATGCAAGGCACGATCACGCACGAGTGGGCGCACTTGGTCGGCTACGTGCAAAAGTCCATCGTCCAGGCCGGCAACTTCGACTTAGGGTGGCTGCTCGAAGGCCTGGGATCGCTCGTCGAAGATTACACGTCTTCGATCGGCTTGGCGCAAGGCGCCGCGAATCTCGGTAATCCTACCGGACCGATCTACGATCCCGACAACGCAATGCGCATCGCGGCCGACTTCCTCAGTGCCCCGCAGAACTTCAGCCTGACCGGCTTCGGCGGACAGGTCAACGGTCAATTCCAGGCCGGCGGCGCGACAAACTACGGACTCTCGTACCTCTTCTTGAAATACCTCGTGGATCGCTACGGCAACGGTCTGGTCAAGGAACTGCACACGACGACGGACCGCGGCGCGACGAACATCATCAATGCGGTCGGCCGCCGGTGCAGCTGCACGGTGACGTTTGCGCAATTGTTCGCGGACTTTGCGACGATGCTCGCCGTCAGCAATACCGGCGTCACGACCGATCCGCGTTATAACTTGCAGTCGTTCAGTTTGCGGCAGACCTACACGAGCAGCGTGACGGGTCAGTCCGTAACGTTCTCGGGTCCGGCGACGATCGGCACGCTTGCCCCGGGACAAACCGTCGAGGTACAGCGGATGTATCAGAACGGTTTTGCATACTTCGGTTTCAACAACTTCGCGGCGGCGGGCAGCACCATCCGTCTGGACGACCTCAGCGGCGGTGCGCTGAACCTGATGGGTGCGATCGGACAGTTATAACGCCCGGCTGACGAGAAGGCCCAGGCATGCAAGCAACGATCGTTGACGGCGTCTTCATGTGGTCGGCCTGGCAGCCCGAGCGCAACCTGTTCTTCAATTCATTTTTCCTCGCGCATCAAGACGGCAACCTCGCGGTCGATCCGCTCCCGTTATCGGAGGCGGACGCGGCCGACATCGAGCGGCGCGGCGGCGTGGCCTGGATCGTGGTGACCAACCGCGATCACGAGCGGGCGGCCCGCGCCGTCGCCGAGCGTTTCGGCGCGAAGATCGCAGCGAGCGCGGTCGACGCGCCGCTCATGAGCGGCCCCGTGGATCGCGCGCTCGCCGACGGCGATACGATCTGCGGAGTCGCGGCGATCGCGCTTGACGGACTGAAAACCGCGGGCGAAATCGCGTTGAACGTGATCGGCAAGCACACCGTCATCGTGGGCGACGCGCTGTGGGGCGATCCCGCAGGTTCGCTGCGCTTGATGCCCGACGAAAAACTCGGCGACCCGGCGCGGGGCGCGCTCTCATTGCGCCGTCTCGCGGCCGCGCTTCCGGAGAACGTGCTGGTCGGCGACGGCACGTGCATTTTCGGCGGAGCCCGCAGCGTGCTGTGGGCGTGTCTCGAAGCGCGCACCGGAGTGTACGTCAATAAAGCCAACCCCGACGAGTTGAAATGGTCGCGTCGCGAGGCGGAGGGGCAGCACACCTCCTATGCCTCCGACGTGCTCGATATCGACTTTGCGATCGGCGCGGAAAAGCTGGGCTACCGGCTCGTGCGCGTGGACCCCGGCAAAGGGTTTTGTCCGCTGCATTGGCACGCCGCCGAAGAAGAACTGTTCATCGTGACCGAAGGGGAGCCGACGCTGGTCACGCGGCGCGGCAACTGGAAGTTGCGCAAGGGCGACTTCGTCAACTTTCCAACGCGCCTCAGCGGCGCCCACAAGATCGTCAACGAGTCGAATGCATGCTGCGAGCTGATCATGATTTCGAACCTGGAGCCGGTCGAAGTCTGCGGCTATCCCGATTCGCGCAAAGTGCTGCTCGATCCGATCGGCCTCATGGTCCGGGACCACCCGGACCTCGAATACCTCGACGGCGAGTAGGGTGCTTACCGCGCCCGGAGGCCGCGCAGGACTCGGCGCCGATGCTCGCTGCATGCTAAGCAGGATCGCGGTGCTGGCCGCCGCCTTGACGTTGGGCTGCGCGGGCGTCGCCCGAGCCGAGACCGACGTGGGGCTGTTCGCGGGAGCGCTCGCGGGCGTTCACGAGGGCGCCGACAATCCGAGTTTGAGCGGTCTCGGCGCTGGTGCGCTGCTCGAGATCACCCAACACTGGAACGGCGGCCGCCTTCACCTCGAGGGCATCCCGCGCGTGACGGCGTCGGGCAGCGGAACGGCGGCGTTCGGCCGGTCAACCGTGGCGCTGAGCATCCTGAATGCGACCGTATCGCAAGATCTCGATCGTCACGGACGCGTGCGCGCCGGCGTCGGATTTCAACTGATCAACATCTCGAACTATAACGGCAATAACGGCGATCGGAACTATGCTCGCGTCACTTCGCCGCGCTTCGAAATCGCGGCGAAGTTGCCGACCGCGCACAACCGCTTCGTCGGCGCGACGCTCGCGGTGATGCCGAACGTGCGCGGCGTCTTGCACGCCGTGGACGTGACGAATACGCCGGAGATCGATCGGCCCGAACGCGGCGCCGAGGTCGATTACGCCCTCACGTACGGCTGGGAGGGGCCGCGCGTCACCTACGTAGCCGGAATACGCGGTTTGTCGTATCACACGCGCAACGTTATCACGGGTGGCCTCGTCGACCGTAACGTCGGCGGCGGGCTCACGTTTGAGGCGCAGTTTCATCTCGGCCGCTGACGCAACGGCGCGGGCGCCCTTGGCGGCCGTCCTGTTCGATCTCGACGACACGCTGCACGACGACACGGCGACGTATCGGCGAGCGGCGGAGCGCGTGGCGGTCGAAATCGGCGCCGAACGCGGACTCTCCGCCGAGCGCCTGCTCGCGGCGTACATCGAGCACGTCGAGGCTTTTTGGAAAAATCTCGTAGCGGAGGATCTTGCGAAGTCGCTCGTCGGCGTTCGTGCGGCGATGTGGCGCGCTGCTTTAGAAGAAGCCGGGGATTCGCCGGACGGCGACCTCGCCACACGCGCCGCGGACACGTACAATCGCTACCGTAAGGAACATTTGCGGCTGTGGCCCGGCGCGCTGGAACTCTTATCGTACTTGCGCGAGCACGGCATTCGCCTCGGCTTGCTGACGAATGGCTTTGCCGAGACTCATCGCGAGAAGATCGTGCTGCTCCAACTCGAGGACGCGTTCGACGAAGTCTTCATCGCCGACGAGATGGGCATGCTCAAACCCGACCCGCGCCTCTTTCGCGCGGCCTGCGAGCGATTGGGCGCGCCGCCGTTCGCCGCGGCGATGGTCGGCGATCGCTACAATCGCGACGTGCGCGGCGCGCACGATATCGGGATGTTCACGGTCTGGTTGAACGTTCGCCGGGAGAGCGTCCCCGAAGGACAGCCGCCGCCCGACGCGATCGTGCACACGCTTGCCGAGGTCAGAGGTGCGCTCGCGCCCGCGCTGAAGCGCTGACGCCCGTGTTTCGCGCCGCCTTCGCCCTCTTACGCAAGAATTGGATCATCGTCGTTCCCGGTCTCGTCGCCGGCGCGATTGTCGGCGTGCTGTCGTGGATATTGGCGCCGTCCGAAGGCGCGACGCCGGTCGCGTTCTGGTCGGGAAGCGTGCCGCTGTTCGGCGCCGTTGCGCTCGACAGCGACAACGTTTCGGCGATCGCGCTGGACGTCGCGCAAGTACTCGCGTCCATCCTTGCGATCGCGTACACGACCGGCATGGCGCACGCGGCGTGGGAACGCGGCACGGCGGGGTTGGCGGACGGGCGGCAAGCGTTCGCGCGCGATGCCGGCCACGTGTTCGTCGCCATGCTCGGCTTGTTTTTTCTCGGCCTCGCGGCCGTGCTGCTCGCTCCCTACACCTGGTGGTTTTCCGTTGCGCTGTACGTGTATCTCGCGATCTACACGATGCCGTCGGCCGTCGTGGGCGAACGCGGCGGCTTGCGCGCGATCGTCGAATCGGGCGAAATTGCGGTACGCCGCGTCGTGCCGACGACGATCGTGGTCGGAGCGCTGGCGCTCATCGTGTTCGTTTGCGGCATCTTGGCCGAAGCGCTCGCGCAACTCGTGCCGGTCGCGGGCACGGTGCTGGCACAGCTCGTCGTGCAGTTCGCGATCGCCTATTTTACGCTGGTCGTCGTCGGCGAGTATCTTGCTTTACGCGAACTCGCGGCGATCGAGGCGGGCTACCGGTAGATCGGGATCGTTTCGAGGCGGTCCACGAGGAACGAGCGCTCTTCGGGACCGAGTTCGAGGAACTCGGCGATGTCGAGCAGCTTGTCGTTGATCTGGGTGCGGTGTCCCACGTAATATTCGAAGTCACTGCGGCCGTCGGCGCGGGCGAATACCAATTCGTCGGCCATGGCGAGTTCTGCGAAGTGCGGCTTCGTGCGGCGCGGCTGGATGTCGAGCAGCAAGTCGAGCGCCGCCGATAACTGGGGCAGCGTCGTCAGCTCTGCGACCTCGTGGCGCACGCGGCTGGCGCGTACGACTTGAGCGGCGGCATCCGTGGCCTTCGTCTCCTGATACATCTGCATTTCGTATCGGCTCGAGGGCTTGGGAACTGAAACTGGGCGCTCCCCAAGGGTCGGTTATCGAGACCGCCGTCACAGCCCGGCGGGCGAGCGGCCGGTCGGGGGCGCGGTGCCTTTGGCGCCGGCCGGGCGTGGGACCGTGCAACGCTTCACGTCGAAGGCAGGTCACATAATCATGACCTCACCACCGCGCGGGCTCGACGCGATCGTCATTAAGGGCGCGCGCGAGCACAACCTCAAGAACGTCGACGTTACGCTGCCTCGCAACCGGCTGATCGTGATCACCGGTCTGTCGGGCTCCGGGAAGTCGTCGCTTGCCTTCGACACGATCTACGCCGAGGGCCAGCGCCGTTACGTCGAGTCGCTGTCGTCGTACGCGCGTCAATTCTTGGGTCAGATGGACAAACCGGACGTCGACTACATCGAGGGGTTGTCGCCGGCCATTTCCATCGATCAGAAGTCCACCTCGCGCAACCCGCGCTCAACGGTCGGCACGGTCACCGAAATCTACGACTACCTCCGTTTGCTGTACGCCCGCATCGGCCGGCCGCATTGCTACAACTGCGGCCGCGAGGTCAGCGCGCAGTCGAGCGAACAGATCGTGGACCAGATTCTGGAACTGCCCGAGGGCACGCGCATCCAGTTGCTCGCACCGGTGATTCGCGGCCGCAAGGGCGAGTATCAGAAACTGTTTGAGGAAATTCAGAAGGAAGGCTTCGCGCGGGTTCGGGTGGACGGCGAGACGCGCGAACTGCGCGAGAAGATCGACCTCGACAAAAAGCGCAAGCACACGATCGAGGTGATCGTGGACCGGCTCGTGATGAAGACGGAGATTCGCAAGCGGCTCACCGACTCGATCGAAACGACGCTTCGGCTCTCGAGCGGAATCGTCACGGTGCTGGCCGAGCCGCCGAAAGGCGACGCCAAAGCGCCGGCGCGGGAACTGACGTTCTCCGAGCAGCTGGCGTGCGTCTACTGCGGCTTGTCGTTCGAAGAGCTAGCGCCGCGCCTGTTCTCATTCAACTCGCCCTACGGCGCCTGCCCCGAGTGCACGGGTTTGGGCGTGAAGATCGAAATCGATCCGTGGAAGGTCATCCCCGATCGTTCGAAGTCGATCGAAGATGGCGCGATCGTGCCTTGGAGCAAGTCGCTCGGCGGCGGCCGCTACCCGTCCATGAACCCATACTATTTGCAACAGGTCGAGAAGCTGATGCGCTCGCGGCGCGTCAAGATGTCCACGCCGATCGAAAAGCTTCTCCCGGACGTGCTCGACACGCTGCTCTACGGCGCGGACACCAAACAAAAATTCACGTACGAATCGCGCAGCGGGCACTCGTGGAGCTACGAAGCGCAATTCGAAGGCGTTTGCAACAACCTGCAGCGCCGTTATTCCGAGACGTCGTCGGACTACGTCAAGGAAGAGATCGAGAAGTTCATGTCCGCGACCGCATGCAAGACGTGCAAGGGCGCGCGGCTCAAGCCGGAGGCGTTGGCCGTGACCGTCGACGGCGTCGGCATTTCCGATCTCACGGCGATGTCGGTCGAAAAGGCCGAAGCGTTTTTCCGCGCGTTTCGCCCGACCGAGCGCGAAGAGATCATCGCGCAGCAAATCCTCAAAGAGGTCCGCGCGCGTCTCGGCTTTTTGACCAACGTGGGCCTCGGATATCTCGGCCTCGCGCGCAGCGCGACCACGCTTTCGGGGGGCGAATCGCAGCGCATTCGGCTCGCGACGCAAATCGGCAGCTCGCTCGTCGGCGTGCTCTACATTCTCGACGAACCGTCCATAGGGCTGCACCAACGCGACAACGACCGGCTACTCGCGACGCTCAAGACGCTGCGCGACCTCGGCAATACGCTGATCGTCATCGAGCACGACGAGGACACGATGCGCGAGGCCGACGTGATCGTCGACATCGGTCCGGGCGCGGGCGCCGAGGGCGGCCGCATTCTGACGGTCGGGCCGCTGGAAGAAGTGCTCAAGCATCCGGAATCGCTGACGGGTCAATATTTGTCGGGCCGCAAGTTCATTCCGATTCCCAAGCATCGCCGCGCCCCGCGGGGCTGGCTCAACGTCAAGAACGCGAAGGCCAACAACATCAAGGGCCTCGACGTGGACGTCCCGATCGGCGTGTTTTCGTGCGTCACCGGCGTCAGCGGTTCGGGCAAGTCCACGCTCGTCAACGAAGTGCTGGTCAAGGCGTTGAATCAGCATCTCCACCATCAGCCGGCAAGCGGCACGTACGGCAGCGTGCGCGGAGCGGAGGCGCTCGACAAGCTCGTGGTGATCGATCAGTCGCCGATCGGCCGTACGCCGCGCTCGAATCCGGCGACGTACACCGGCACGTTCGATTTGATACGCGAATTATTTTCGCTCGTTCCCGACGCGAAGATGCGCGGCTGCGGCCACGGCCGCTTCTCGTTCAGCGTCAAGGGCGGGCGCTGGGAATCTAGTCA
>JACRTZ010000161.1:0-377 GCA_014304965.1 Vulcanimicrobiota bacterium
GAGTTCCGCTATCCCCAATACGGCATCATCACCGCCAACGAGCTCTATCTGCCGGTTGGCCGCACGGCGAACTTCGCGCTCACCACGAAGGATGTGTTGCACTCCTTCTGGATTCCTCAGCTCAACGGCAAGCGCGACCTGATCTCGAATCACACCAATTACATCTGGTTCACGCCCGACACCTCCTTCGCGTGGAACGGGTTCTGCGCGGAGTATTGCGGGACATCGCACGCGAACATGCGCTTCAAGGTCTTCACCGTGTCACCGGCCGAATTCGATGCGTGGGCCGCGCACCAGAAGACCAGCGCCGTCGGCAGCGCGCCGCCGCCAGCAACTGTAGGCGGCAGTAAAGCTGCAGCCCCGGCCGTTTCCGCTTC
>JACRTZ010000161.1:387-3006 GCA_014304965.1 Vulcanimicrobiota bacterium
CGACGACAGGGACGACGACGCCGGGAGGCGCCAAGGCCCCGCCCGCGCCGCCGGCCACGCCCGTCATGAATGTATCGGACACCGCGGCCGCGACCTTCCCGCGGAACAGGCTTCCCGAATGGGTGAAACCGAAGACGCCAACGCCTGCGGCGCTGACGTTCGATCCGAGCGTGACCGGCGACGTGGCGCGCGGTGCCACGATATTCAAGACCGCGCCTTGCATCGCGTGTCACGCGATCAGAGGCGTACCCACGGCCGCGGGAATCGTCGGGCCGAATCTGACGCATGTCGGCAGCCGCACCACGATCGCCGGCGGGATCTACCCGAACGATCTCGAGCACCTGCACAAGTGGATCAAGAACGCGCCCGAGATGAAGCCGGGCAGCCTGATGCCGCTCTTCGGAAAGGCAGAGAAGGGCGACACGCCGGGCCTCTATACCGACCAGCAGATCGCGGATCTCGCCGCGTATCTCTCGTCCCTGAAGTAATCGGAGATCGACATGGCCACGACGGTTTCACTGCCGCTCACCACGCCCCACGTCTCCCACAAGTACGAGGCGGGGCTCTGGAGCTGGCTTGCGACGACTGACCACAAGCGCATCGGTCAGCTCTATCTCTATACGTCGCTCTTCTGGTTTCTCGTCGGCGGTCTCGAGGCCGAGTTGATTCGCACGCAGCTGTACGGCCCGAACGGCCACCTCGTCAGCGCGACGACGTATAACGAGCTATTCACGATGCACGGTACGACGATGATCTTCCTCGTCATCATGCCGCTTTCGGCAGCCTTCTTCAATTTCCTGATCCCGCTGCAGATCGGCGCCCGCGACGTCGCCTTCCCGCGCCTCAATGCCTTCAGCTACTGGGTCTTCCTGTTCGGCGGGTTGTTCATCAACGCGTCGTGGTTCTTCCACGCCGCGCCGAACGCCGGATGGTTCGGCTATGCTCCGCTCACCACGCGCCCATACTCGCCCGGCCTGAACATCGACTTCTGGGTCATCGGCCTGCAGATCCTCGGCATCTCGTCGCTCGCGGCCGGCTTCAACTTCATCACGACCATCATCAACATGCGGGCGCCGGGCATGCACTTCATGCGCATGCCGATCTTCACCTGGATGGCGTTCATCACGCAGTTCCTGATCGTCCTCGCGTTCCCGATCATCACGGTTGCGCTGACCTTCCTGATGCTCGACCGCTTCTTCGGCACGAACTTCTACGAGGTCTCCGCCGGGGCCGATCCGCTGCTGTGGCAGCATCTGTTCTGGCTGTTCGGACACCCCGAGGTCTACATCCTGATCCTCCCGGCCTTCGGTCTCGTCTCCGAAGTGCTGCCGGTATTCTCGCGCAAGCCGCTCTTCGGCTATCCCGTGATGGTGTACTCGGGCATCCTCATCGCCTTCCTCGGATTCGGCGTGTGGGCGCACCACATGTTCGCCGTGGGCATGGGTCCGATCGCCGATTCGTTCTTCAGCATCACGACGATGCTGATCGCGATTCCGACGGGCGTGAAGATCTTCAACTGGCTCGGCACGATGTGGGGCGGCTCGCTGCGGTTCACCACCGCGATGAAGTTCGCGATCGGCCTCGTGGCACTCTTTACGATCGGCGGCATCTCCGGTGTCATGCACTCGTCGCCACCGTCCGATCTGCAGCAGACCGATAGCTACTTCATCGTCGCCCATTTCCACTACGTGCTCTTCGGCGGTTCGATGATGGGGCTCTTCGCCGGCCTCTACTTCTTCTACCCGAAGTTTACAGGCCGGATGATGAGCGAGAAGATCGGCAGCTGGCACTTCTGGCTCACCGCGATCGGCATGAACCTCACGTTTTTCCCCATGCACTTCCTCGGCCTCGATGGCATGCCGCGCCGAATTTCGACATACGACGCGGGCCAGGGATGGGAGCAGAACAATCATCTCGCGTCCTACGGCGCCTACCTCATCATGTTCGCCACGGTCTTCTTCGTCTACAACTGGTTCTCCAGCATGAAGAAGGGGAAGGTTGCCGGCAACGATCCATGGGGCGGCGCGACGCTCGAGTGGATGATTCCGTCGCCGCCGCCGGACTACAACTTCGCGACGATTCCGAAAGTCACGTCGCGGTATCCGCTGTGGGACCGGAAGTCGCCGCAGCTGACCACTGACGTGCCGCACAGCTCCGCGGGCGAGCAGAAGATCGATGTAGAGGTGGCGGGACAGAAGACAGGCACCCTCCCTGCGCCGTCCGACACGAGCGGGAATGCGGCATCCAAGCGGCCGGCCATCAGCTCCGCGAAGGAGCTCGGCATCATCATGCCGACGCCCACGATCAAGCCGCTCCTCGCAGCCTTCTCGCTCGGCGGCGTGTTCATCGGCCTGATCATGCACAAGAATCTTCCGATCATGTTCCTCGCGGCTGCCTGCTTTGTGCTGTCGCTGTACAACTGGCTGCTGTCGCCGCTCGAGCCCGAGCACCACTAGCTCCGTACCCAACCAACCGCTCCTCGGAGAACGCTTTGGCTACCGCTGCCATGGATCCACGCGACGCCCACATGGGCACGGAACACCCGCCCACGAGCACGGGGCTCAACAATACGAAGATCGCGATCTGGGCCTTCATCGGCTCGGAATGCTTCTTCTTCGC
>JACRTZ010000011.1 GCA_014304965.1 Vulcanimicrobiota bacterium
AGGTCCATGCGGCGGGTTTCTACCGCAAGGCGGGATTTGCCGAATATGGCGAGCAATTCGACGACGCCGGCATCGCCCACATCGCCATGGCGATGTCGCTTGTGTGACGTTTGGCCGGAAATATGATATATTCTGTGAGCCCGGAACGGCCCCCAAGGCGTCACCGTCCGGGAGAAACCCGCGCGGTCCGGTTGGTTAGCGAAGTAGGCTACTCAGGTTCCTAGCGAGTTCATGACATCCACCGACGCCGGGAGCCAGAGACTTTGTATACCGACGAAACCCTCAGCTGCGTTGACTGCAGCCGCGATTTCATCTTCAGTTCCGGAGAGCAGCAGTTCTTCGCTAGCAAGGGCTTTCAGAACAAGCCCAACCGCTGTCCCGATTGCCGGGCCGCCCGTAAGGCGCAGCGCGGCAGCAGCGGCGGCGGCGGCAATTACGCCGGCGGCGGTGCAGGCGGCGCCAGCCGTGGCGCCCGCGAAATGTTTCAGACGGTCTGTAGCCAGTGCGGGCAAACGGCGGAAGTGCCGTTCCAGCCGCGCGGCGACAAGCCCGTATACTGCCGCGACTGCTTCTCGAGCCGCAGCACCTCGTCGTATAATTAAGACGCGAGGGCGATAAAACGAAAGGAGGCGGGGTGCAAGCCCGCCTCTTTTTCTTATGTCCGGGAAGGCGTCACGCGATGACGGAGACCGAACCCGCGGTTAGCGAGTAGCGGGCGCCGACGATTCTGAGCTTACCGGCGGCGATCGCGTCGGCCATGATTTTCTCGGTTTTGAGAGCGTCCACCGTATTCTTGATGCACTGCCGGACAGCGTTATCTACCCGGTTGCCGGTCTTGCCCTTGGTCGACTCGGCGGCCGGCTTGATGCGGCTCACGAGGGAGCCGATATGCCCCGGAGCTTCGCCTCCCGGCTTATCCACGGCATCGATCGTCGCGATGACCGCGCCGCAGTTCTCGTGTCCCATCACGACCAGGAGCGGCGAGTGGAAGTGTTCGACAGCGTATTCCATCGAGCCGAGCCCAGGATCGTCGTACACGGCGCCCGCGATGCGGATCGTGAAGACGTCCCCTAGCCCCTGATCGAAGGCGATCTCGGGCGGCACCCGCGAGTCCGAACAACTCAAGACGATCGCGAACGGATGCTGCGCCTTCGCGAGGCCGTTCCGGTAGCCGGGGGCCTGATCCGGATGCATGGTCTTGCCCGTAACGAAGCGCGCGTTTCCGGCGAGGAGGCGTTTGAGCGCCTCGTCTGCGGTCGGCATCGCCGAGGCGGGTGAGGAAAATGCGATCCGCGGCCAAGCGATGGCGGTCGCCGCGGCGCAGGCGGCAACCGCAAAATCGCGCCGGTTAAGGCGCGGAGACTGGGAAAACTCGGACACGGCTTCTCCTTAGAAAATTGAAGGGAAAGGCTAGGCTTGGTCCCGCGGCCGAGCGCTCCCTACCCCGCTTCCCGCCTGCAACGAATCCGCTTGACGGGGGTGGGTCGCGGGTGTACCATACCCTCCTATGCCCGGGGCCGCCCTCGGGCCCGTTTTGCTTGCCCTGCCCGCGTTCGTGAGAGATACATAACTGTAATGGCGAAAACCGTGCTTCCCAAAACATCTGCGGCCAAAGCGCCCGGAGGGAAGACCACCCGCTCGAAGCGCGCGGCGACCGATGAGGCAATTCCCAAGCCGACAAAATCGAGCTTGGGTTTGCCGAGCAGTTTCGGCGCCGACGCCGGTGCGTTCACCGTGGAACGTTACGAGGATCCCGGTCCGAAACGCACGCGGCACAGCTTCGCGAAGATCGTCGACATCCTCGATCCGCCGGATCTCATCGAACTGCAGAAGGCTTCCTTCAAGTGGTTCATCACCGACGGGCTCAAGGACGCTTTCGACTCGATTTCGCCGATCAAAGATTTCACGGGCAACCTCGTGCTCGAATTCGGCGAGCATTCGCTCGGCGAACCGAAGTACACGGTCGAAGAGTGCCGCGAACGCGATATGACGTACAGCGCCCCGCTGCGCGTTCGCGTCCGCTTGATCACCGCCGAATCGGGCGAAATCAAAGGCATCCCCGACCAAGAAATTTTCATGGGCGATTTCCCGCTCATGACCGACAAGGGCACGTTCATGATCAACGGCGCCGAGCGCGTGATCGTGAGCCAGCTCGTGCGTTCGCCCGGCGTCTATTTCTTGCAAGACGTGGACACGAACAATCGCCCGACGTACAACGCGACGATCATTCCGAATCGCGGCGCGTGGATCGAATTCGAAACCGATAACGGTACGAAGAACGACGAAACCGAGGGTACGGTCGGCGTCCGCATCGACAAGAATCGTAAGATCTACGTCACGACGTTCGTGCGCGCGCTTTCGCGCCCCGACCTCGGCTTTAGCTGGGAAACTGACGAAGCGATCCTCGAGCTGTTCGAAAACAGCCCGCTGATTCAGAACTGTCTCGAGAAAGACAAGGACGTCAAGACGCGCGAAGACGCGCTCAAAGAAATCTACAAGAAGCTGCGTCCGGGCGAACCTGAGAACGCCGAGAACGCCGAGAAGCTGCTCGAGTCGCTGTTCTTCGATGAGAAGCGCTACGATCTCGCTGGCGTCGGCCGGTACAAGCTCTCGGGCAAGCTCGAGCGCGACTACAACGCCGCGGGCGTTCCGATTCCGCCGATCGAAAAGCGCTGTCTCGTTCGCGAGGACATGATCGCCGTCATACGCCGGCTGATCAAGGTCGCGACGAAACAGATTCGCGTGGACGACATCGACCATCTCGGCAACCGCCGCATCCGGTCCGTCGGCGAATTGCTGCAGAATCAATTCCGTGTTGGCTTGCTGCGCCTCGAACGCGTGGTGCGCGAACGCATGACCGTCCAAGATATCGAGACCGTCACACCGCAAGCGTTGATCAACATCCGCCCGGTCGTTGCCGCGATCAAAGAGTTCTTTGGTTCGAGCCAGCTGTCGCAGTTCATGGACCAGACGAACTCGCTTGCGGAGCTTACGCAC
>JACRTZ010000009.1 GCA_014304965.1 Vulcanimicrobiota bacterium
CAACCGGATCGCCGCGCCGGCGTTCAAACCTTCGTCGGCGGCATCGAGCCCCTGTCGCGCGGGCAGCAACAGCAACCGTCCGTCGCCGAGTTTCGAGCGCAGCGTTGCCCGCTCGAGCCCGGTCGCCGCGGTCAACACGCGGGCCTCGGCCGACCGCTTGAGCGCAAAACCCCGCGTGTGGAGACCGTCGAGCAGCGTGTCGGTGGCGTACCCGATGCGCTCCGCGGCCGCAGACGGCGTTTCGGCATGCAGGTCGGCCGCGAAATCCGACAACTGCTGATCCACGGTATGCCCGATCGCGGAAAGGACGGGATGGGCCGCCCCGGCGATCGCGCGCACGACCCGCTCGTCGCTGAAGACGAACAAATCTTCAAACGAACCGCCACCTCGCGTGACGACGATCGCATCCACATCGAGCTTGGAAGCGTAGCCGATCGCCCCCGCGATCTCGTAGGCGGCGTTCGGGCCTTGCACCGACGTCTCGCAAAAAACGATGCCGACGTGCGGGCGCAAGGTGGCCAGACGCGTTTGAAAATCGCGCGCACCTTCAGCCCGCCGCGAACTGACGAGCGCTACGCGGAACGGAAAGCGCGGCAGCCGCCGCTTGCGAGCGGGATCGAACAGACCCTCCGCCGCGAGCTGTTTCTTGCGCGCTTCGAACTGCTCGTGAACGCCGCCGACGCCTTCCAAACGAACGTTGCGCACGACCAGCTCGTAATGGCCTCGCTGCGCATAGACGGTCACTTGACCTTTGGCGACGACCTTCGCACCGTTTGCGAACGGCGGAAAGAGATTGAAATCGTCCGCCCACGCAAAGCAGCGCAGAACGAAGCCCTCTTCGCTCAGATCGAAGTTGAGATGCCCTTTCGACTGCGGCTTGTAGTTCGTCACCTCACCGCGAATCGAGATGGAGCGGAGCGAAGGGTCGTCTTCGACGCGAGCCTTCAGGAGCGACGCGAGCCAGCGGACGCCGCGAACGACGTCGAGCGTTCCGTTCTCTTCGATCACCGCTCGCCGCTCGGCGCGGGCTGCGGATTCGCCTCGGCCTGCTGGGGGTCGCTCGTAGGACCGGCGATGGTCACTTTGGCTGGCGAACCTTCGACGTCTTGATACGACGGCGGCGGCGGCGCCGGCGGCGGAAGTTTGAAAGTCGGCACGCGCGGCAATTTCGGCACCGCAATTTTCGCGAGCGGGACGGTGTAGCCCGTATCGGCCGGACGGCGGTAATAGTACGTTCCGCTCGCACAGGAGCCGGTTGCGGTACCGATCAGGAAGTATTCGTACTTGCTCGGCTGACCGCAGTACGCGATCTTCTTCACCTCGCCGGACGGATAGGTGAAATCGTGTTTGGGCACTTTCGCGAGCGCATTGCGCATGAAGCGCGCCCAGGTGCGCGCCGGAACGTTGCCGCCGTACGATTCGTTCATGCGCGCGTAGTCGTCGTTGCCGAGCCAAACGGCGGCAACCAAATCCGGCGTGAAACCGACGAACCATGCGTCGCGAAAGTCCGAGGTCGTTCCCGTCTTCCCGGCGGCGGGCCGCCCGATGTCGGCGTTGGGATACCCGGTCCCCTCTTTGATCACGCCTTGCATCAGCGAGGACATGATGTACGCGGTGCCGGCGCCGAAGACTTCGGTTTCCTGCGGAAAGCGGTTGTCCAGAATGATCGTCCCGATCGAGTCTTTGACGAGCCGGATCGGCGTCGGATCGATGTGCACGCCTTGGTTTGCGATCGTCGCATAGCCCGACGCCATGTCGAGCGGCGTCAAACCGGAACTCCCGAGCGCAAGCGACAGATTCGCCTCGAGTTTCGAGCGGACGCCCATGCGATGCGCGTACTCGATCACGCGATCCACGCCGACCATCTGCGCAAGCTTGACCGCGACGACGTTGCGCGACTGCGCGAGCGCGTAGCGCAACGTTACGGGCCCTAAAAACCGAAAATCGTCGTCCATCGGCGACCAGTACGAGCCGTCGCCCATCGGGTAATGCACGGGGGAATCGTCCACGAGCGTCGTGGGCGGCATACCGCTGTCGATCGCCGAGGTGTACACGAACACTTTAAAGGACGAGCCCGGCTGACGCATCGCCTGCCACGCGCGGTTGAACTGATTGCGCAGCGAAAAGCCGCCGGCGCCGCCGACCATCGCGAGAATCTCACCGGTCGAGGGCCGGATGGCGACGAGAGCGGCTTGATGCGCGCCGATGCCCTCGTTACGAGCGCTCGCGACGCCCCAATTGACGGCTTCCTCGGCGAGGCGCTGCAGGCGCGGGTCGAGCGTCGTATTGACCTCGAGACCGCCTTCGTAGGTCGCTTGTGCGCCGAATTGCTCTTCGAGAATGCGGTTGACGTACGTCGTGAAGTACGGGTGGGCAAACGAGAGCAGGCCGGTACGGCGTTCGCCGATGAGTCCGAGGCGCTCCCCTTCGGCCTGGCTTGCCTGCGACTGCGTGATGAAACCGCTCGCGACCATCCGCTCGAGAACGTGCCGCTGGCGATCCCGCGCCCGCGTCAGCGACACGTACGGCGAGTACCTGGACGGCGCGGCCAGCATTCCGGCAATCATCGCGGCTTGCGCCAAGCTCAGGTGACTGACGCTTCGCCCGAAGTACGTGTGCGCCGCCGCCTCGATCCCGTACGCTCCGGAACCGAAGAACATCAAATTGAGATAGCGCTCGAGAATTTCGTCCTTGGTATAGTAGCGCTCGATCTCGATCGCGAGCAGCGCCTCTTGAATCTTCCGCGAGACCGAGACTTCGTTCGAGAGAAACAGCTTGCGCGCCAGCTGCTGCGTAATCGTCGAAGCGCCTTGAAACCGGTCGTGATGGTAGTCGGCGTACGCCGCGCGCGCGATGCCGAAGAAATCCACGCCGTGATGCTGGTAAAAATTCCGATCTTCGGTCGCGACGAAGCAGTTCCGCACCATCTGCGGCACCTTGGAGATCGGCACCCAGATCCGGTTCTGGCGGTATAAGGTCGCGAGCGGAGTGCCGTCGCGCGCGAAAACCCGCGTCGAGCGCGACGGCTGGAAGTCCGCCATTTTGTTAATGTCGGGCAGATTGCGCGAATACGAATACACGAGCCCGGCGACCGTGCCGGCGACGAACAGCAGGCCGACGAACACGACGGCGAAGAAGCCGAAAGCGACGCGCCCGAGGATCGTCAAGCGGCGCCTGCGGCGGCGCTTCGAACCCGAGCGGCTCATGCGGTTCCGCCGGCGTTGGCGAGGACGCCATTAATGAAGCGTCCCGAATCTTCGGTCGAAAATTTCTTCGCCAGCTCGACCGCTTCGTTGATCACGACGGCGCGCGGCGTTTGCCGGTCGTGCAGCAGCTCGAAGAGGCTCATGCGCAGAATAAGCCGGTCGACCGTGGGAATGCGCTCGACCGTCCAGCCTTCGAGCAGCGGCGCCATTGCCGCGTCGGAACCTTCGGCGTGATCGAGCGTTCCAAACACGAGTTCGCGCACGAATGCACGTTGTGCGCCGAGGTTAGCTTCTTGCAAAGCGGCGTCCAGCGCGGAGGACGGGTCGTGCTTTCCGACTTCGATACTGAAGAGCGTCTGAAGAGCCAACTCGCGCGCACCTCTGCGCGTCACGGATGCGCCGCCGCGGCCGCGGCGTCAAAATGGTTGAGAAAGTCGATGGAAACGCCGCCCGCCCGAAAACGCTCGTCGCGCACGATCGCAAGACAGATGCCCGCGGTCGTGGCCACGCCGTCGATGTAGGTCTCGCGCAACGCGCACTCCATCCGTTTCAAGGCCTGCTCGCGCGTCTCTCCCCACGCCACGATCTTTGCGATCAGCGAATCGTAAAAGGGCGGAATCGCCAAACCGGCATAGGCGTGCGAGTCCACGCGCACGCCGTATCCGCCCGGCAGAACGACTTCGCGCATCGTTCCGGCTGCCGGCGCGAAGTTCTGAGACGGATCCTCGGCGTTGATGCGGCACTCGATTGCATGACCGCGGGCCTTCAGATCTTTTTGCGAAAACGACAGCTTCTCGCCGGCGGCGACGCGAATCTGTTCGCGCACGAGGTCGACGCCGTAGAGCATTTCCGAGACGGGATGCTCGACCTGGATGCGCGTGTTCATCTCCATGAAGAACACGTCGTCGCCGCTGACGAGAAATTCGAGCGTTCCGGCCGAGGTGTAGCGCGCCGCACGAGCGGCCGTCAGCGCAACGCCGTGCAGGCGCTCGCGGACGCGCTCGCCGAGCGCCGGGGCGGGCGCCTCCTCGATCAACTTCTGATGCGAGGGCTTTTGCACCGAACAGTCGCGTTCGCCGACATGCACCACGTTGCCGAACGTATCGCCGATGACTTGCACCTCGACGTGACGCGGCTGTTCGATGAACTTTTCGAGGTACAGCGCGCCGTTCTTGAAATTCGCTTCGGCCTCGGCTTGCGCGGTCGCGTACGCATGTTCGACCTCGCCCGGAGCGCGCACGACGCGCATGCCTTTGCCGCCGCCCCCCGCGGTCGCTTTGAGCATGACGGGAAAGCCGATTTTCGCCGCGGCCTTTGCAGCGTCGGCGGCGGACTCCAAGATGCCGGTTCCCGGCGTGATCGGAACTTTGGCCGCCGCCATCATGGCCTTCGCGCGCGCCTTGTCGCCCATCGTCGAAATCGCTTCGGGCGTGGGTCCGATGAACGTGAGACCGTGGTCCGCGCAAATCTCGGCGAAACGAGCGTTCTCGGCAAGAAAACCGTAGCCCGGATGGATCGCGTCGGCGCCGGAAATCAGCGCGGCCGACACGATGTTCGGAATGTTCAAATACGAACGAGCGGCCGGGCCGGGTCCGACGCAGTACGCTTCGTCCGCACTGCGGACGTGCAGCGAGGCGCGATCGGCTTCCGAGAAGATCGCCACCGTCGCTATGCCGAGTTCGTGCGCGGCGCGATTGACGCGCAGCGCGATTTCGCCGCGGTTGGCGATGAGGATCTTACGCACGCGGATCGATCGCAAAGAGCGGCTGGCCGAACTCCACGGGTTGGCCGTCCCCGACAAAGACGGACGCAACGCGCCCGCGGCCGGACCACCGGATCGGGTTGCGCACCCCGAGCGCCTCGACGTAGGCAAGTTCGCGTTCGCCGTCGAGCTCTGCGCCTTCGGTGACGGCCGGACGCGACAAGCGCAAGATGCCGACTACGTCAGCCTTCAATACGGTCGGGTGAGGCTCGTTCTCCACGGCGCCGTTCGCCGCGATCGGTGCGGCCGCGGGAATCACGTCCGCGTTGTCGAGGGCGTGCGGGCGGCGCGAAGCGGGGGCGCTGCGCCGAACCTCGATTTCGAGGCCGTCCTCATCGATGCGGAAACGCTCGAGTCCGGCCGAGGCGCAAAATTCAGCCGCTTCCCGGACCCTTTTCAACGATTGCTCCCAATCCACGACCACGCGCCTTCGAGCCGTTTCTGCGCCTATCCGCTGGTCGAGCGGGAGTACTTCGGACCGCGCCGCAGGGGTCAACTGACCGAGTGCCGCCTCGTAGGTGGGATCGATCTCGGCCAGCGGCACGAGCGCGAAGGCGCGCTCGGCCAGCCGCTCGTGAGGTAGGTGAAGCCCCTCTTCCCGCAGCTCGAGATCGTCGTATGCCAAGATGTCCAGGTCGATTGCGCGCGGCCCCCACCGGTAGGTAGGTACCCGCCCATGCGCCGTCTCGAGCATCTTGAGGGCGTCGAGGAGTGCCCGCGGGCTAAGCGATGTCTCGAGCAGCGCCGCCGCGTTGACGAAATCCGGCTGGTCGCCCTCGCCCCACGGTTTGCTGCCGTACAGCCGCGAGCGGCTGACAACCGTGCCAAGGGCCGAGAGCGCCTCGAGCGCCCGCTCGACGCGCGGAGCCGCGTCCTCGGCGTTCGAGCCGACGCCGATCCGCGCCAGGGCCACTAGCGGCGCGTGCTGCGAATCGTTACGGCCGGGGTGGCGCCCGCAAGAATTCGCGGCTTCGCGATCGTGACCGCGACGGACCGGACGCGCCCGTCGCGCAAGACGAGGCTCGCAATCTCGTCGCCCAGCCGTTCGAGCAAAAAGTACGAACGATCGCGAACCAGCTCGACGACGCGCTCGTGCAATGCGTCGTAGTTGACGGTATCGCCGAGTTCGTCGGAACGCCGAGCGGGCGCGATATCCACTTCAAGCGCGAGGTCGATTTCGAAGAGCTGCGCGGCCGCGCGTTCCTCCGGATTTGCGCCGTGCCTGCCGTAAGCGCGTATTCCGCGCAGCTCGATGACGTCGGACATTAGGGAGCCCTCACTGCCAGTCCGGCGGGCGAACGCCGCGCACGATCGCATCGGAAACCTTCAGCACGTCGCGCATTGCGGCGACGTCGTGCACGCGCACGACGTCGATCCCGGCGGCAACGGCCAGTGCGACGGTTGCGGCGGTCGCGAACGCGCGCTCGGACGGTTCGCGTCCGGTCAGTTTACCGAGGGTGGACTTGCGCGACGTGCCGAGCAACGTCGGAAAGCCGAGCGCCCGCAGGCGCGGAAGCGCCGCCAACACCGCGAGATTTTGCTCCGCCGTCTTGCCGAATCCGATGCCGGGGTCGAGCAAGACGCGCTCGCGCGCGATGCCTGCGGCAACCGCCCGGGCGCCCTGCGCGCCCAGATAGCGCAGCACCTCGTCCACGACGTCGCCGTCGTAAACGGTCGAGCGGCGATTGTGCATGATCGCGACCGGAACGCCGCACTCGACCGCGGCTGCCAGCAGCGCGTCGTCGTCGAGGCCCCAAATCGAGTTGAGCATGCGCGCGCCGGCAGCGTGCGCGTCGCGAAAAACGCCGGCATCGAACGTGTCCACCGAAACGAAGGCATCGGGAAACCGTTCGCAGAGGCCGCGGACGACCGGCAGCAGCCGGCGCCGCTCTTCGGATGCGTCGACGGCGACGTGGCCGGGACGCGTGGACTGTCCGCCGACATCTACGATGTCGGAACCCTCGGCGAGCTGGTGAGCAGCACGTTCGACGGCGGCGGCACACGTCGCCATGCCGTCGCCCGAAAACGAATCCGGGCTCGCGTTGACGATGCCCATGACGTACGTACGCTCGCCCCAAGCGAACGGCGCCGCAGCCTCGCGCGACGCCCGGCTAATTGGTGCTGCGGACGCCGACATTCGTCAGCCACCAATCGCGCAGCGAACCCACCACGAACGTCGAACCGGTCACGACGACGATCGTCCCGGTGTCGGCGTTCCGGCGCGCGATCGAAAGCGCTTCGACCGGATCGCTGACGGCACGGGCGGAAAAGCCGCGCGCTTGAGCGATGTTCACGAGGCGGTCGGTGCGCACGGCCTGATGGCCGGGCGCTTCGAAAGTGGTGAAGATGAACGAGGCCGGCAGCGCAAAGAACGCCTCCAGTACGCCGTTTGCATCCTTCGATTGTCCGATAGCGACCACGAACGTAAAGCGCCGGTCGCCGAACGTTTTTGCGAGGGCGTCGGCGAGATTCGAGGCCTTGTCGGGATTGTGTGCGACGTCGAAAATCGTCGGCGGAAACCCGGGGAAGAATTCCATGCGGCCCGCGATCGCGAGCCGCGCCAATCCGTTTTCAATCGCTTGACGGCTCGGACGCAATCCCTCGCGCAGGCGCTCGAGCGCGACGATTGCCGTCGCCGCATTGCGTTGCTGAAAGTTCCCGAGCACGGGCAAGGACAGTTCGTAGGAATCGCTCCCGGTCGCAACCGTGAACGACTGTCCATACGGTTGACCCGCGCGCGCTTCGACTCGCGCCGCATCGGAAACCGCAACGAAGGGCGCTCCGGCGGAAGCCGCCGCCGCTTCGATGATAGCGCGCGCCGAGCCGGCGGCGTCGCTGACGAGCGGCACGCCGCGCTTCGCGATCCCGGCCTTGTCCACCGCGATCTCTTCGATCGTATCGCCGAGAATATCGGTATGATCTAGGCCGACGTTCGTGATGATCGACACTTCGGGCCGGATCAGGTTCGTGCCGTCGAGCGTTCCGCCGACGCCTACCTCGATTGCCGCGACGTCCACCGCCTCGCGTTCGAAATACGAAAACGCGAGCGCGAGCAGGATCTCGTAGTAGGACGGAGGCCCGTAGTGCCGGCGCGTCGCTTCGATCGCGGGCAGCATGGAATCGAGCAGCTCCGCGAACGCGTCCTCGGGGATGGTGACGCCGTTTATTCGCGCGCGCTCCGTCATAGACGTCAGATGCGGCTTCGTGTGCAGACCGGTTTTCTTTCCGGCCGCCGCGAGCGCCGTCGCAATCATCGTCGCCGTGGAACCCTTACCGCTCGTTCCGCCGACGTGAATGGTCGGGTACTTGAGATGCGGGTCGCCGAGATTCGCGAGAAATGCGCGCATCCGGTCGAGACGCCCCGGATGGCGGCGCGACGCGCTTTCGTCGATCGCCGACAGCAGGTAGTCGGAAGCTTCGCGATACGTTTTCATGGCGTCAGCCGTCGGCGACGTCGCCCGAAAGCAGGTCGAGCGCGTGCGGCAGCGCCGGCAAGATCGCCCCGAGCGTCTCGCGCACGGCCTTGGGACTTCCCGGCAAGTTTACGATCAGCGTGTTTCCGCGAACGCCCGCGACGCCGCGCGACAGCATCGCGGTCTTGACGATCGCAAGCGAGGCCGCCCGCATCGCTTCGCCGATCCCGGGAACCTCGTAGTCTAAGATCGCCGACGTCGCTTGCGGCGTCCGATCGCGCGGCGCCAGGCCCGTCCCTCCGCTCGTCACGATCAGCCCCATGCCCTTGGAATCGCACAATTCGATCAATTCCGCCTGCAGGGCGGCCGGCTCGTCGGCCAGCACGCGCGTTTCGGCGATCTCGAAACTACTGCCGAGCACCTCGCGCACGACGGGAATGCACGCGTCCGGGCGTGTGCCCGCAGCCGCTCGATCGGACAACACGACGACCGCGGCGCGATACGGCGCGCTCATCGAGCCGACCAATGCCCACTCTTGCCGCCCCGCTTTTCGACGAGCCGCAACGACTCGATGACGATGTCCTTTTCGACGGCTTTCGTCATGTCGTAGATCGTCAGCGCGGCAACTGCGGCGGCAGTGAGCGCTTCCATTTCGACGCCGGTCTGCGCGTTCGTCGAGGCGCTTGCCTCAACGTCAAGGACGCCGGGCGCGGACCACCGGAATTCGACCGAGACGTTCGCGAGCGGCAACGGGTGCGCGAGCGGAATCAAATCGGCCGTCTTCTTTGCGGCCATGATGCCGGCGATTTGCGCGGCGACCAGCGCGTCTCCCTTGGCAAGCGTTGCATCCTTGAGCGCCCGTTCGGCCGCTTCGCCCATGCGGATCGAAGCGCGCGCGCGTGCGAAGCGTTCGCTCGCGTCCTTCGAACCGACGTCGACCATCGTGAGGCCACCGTCGGGACGAATGTGGCTCGGGCGGCCGGCGCTCACGTCGTCCGCGCGCCCGCGAAGCGCATCCAAACCAGTGCGAGAACGCCGAGCACCGCAAACAACACGGCGTGCAGGTGATGCGGGCCGGGATGCGATGCTCCAAATTGCAGTGCGCCGGTCCAATAGGCGACGGCAAGCGCGAAACAGACGATGGCGAGAACGATGGCGAGCGGTTTCATGCAATAACTTTCGTGAGCGCGAGGACGAGACAGACGCCCCCGAAGATCAAGCAATACCATCCGAACGGGCGCAAATCATTCGTGTGAAAGTAGCGCGTCAGAAATGCGACCGAGCCGTAGGCGGTGACGCCCGCCACGACCGCCCCGATCGCCGATTCCACGAGAATACCGTGCGCTTCGGGGACGAACAAACGAGGAATCTCCAGCACCGAGGCCGCCCCGATTGCGGGCGTCGCGAGCAAAAACGAAAAGCGTGCGGCATCGTCGTGCGTTAAATCGTGAAGCAGCCCCGTGACGATGGATGCCCCCGAGCGTGAGATACCAGGAAAGAGCGCCGCCGCCTGCGACAAACCGATCGTCGCAGCGCTACGAAACGACAGCCCTTCGATATCCTTCGGCGGCGGGGAGCCCGGGCCACGCTCCACGCGCCGCAGCCGCTCTCCGAAGAACATCACGAGGCCGTTCAGGATTAAGAAACCGGCGACGAGCGCGCTCGATCCGAACATCGCGCGTACGGGATGCTGGAGAAACACTCCCGCGATTGCAAGCGGAATCGTCCCCGCAACCAGCAGCCAGCCGAGGCGCGCGCCCGGCTCGTCGAGCTTTCCGGTGATGACGCTGCGCACGAGCCCGGATGCGATCCGAATCCAGTCCTTGCGATAAAACACCACCAGCGCAATCGCCGTGCCCAAATGCAACGCCACGACGAAGGCAAGGAACGTGGGGTCGCTTCGGTCCACCGGCCAGCGCAGCAGCGCCGGAATCAAAACGGTGTGACCTAAACTCGACACCGGGAACAACTCGCTGATGCCCTGCAATATGGCGAGCGCCATCGCCTGCAAGAACGTCACGATGTCAACCGCGCGTTATTGCGAGGTGAATTCGACGACGAATAGGTACACGCCGGCAGTTTTTTGACAATCTTCGACTTCCGGCGCATAGCGGCTGTTGCGCGCTGCCTTGAGCGCTTCTTGATCGAGCGATTGGTTGCCGGCACTTTTGAAGATGCTCACGTTGTTGACGCCGCCCGTAGCCGACAACGAAACCTTGACCGTGGCCGTGCCGACGGCACCCTGCTGGCGCGCCATTTCCGGATAATCCGCTTCGGCCTTTTGCGTCGTCTTCGCGTCTTGGTGCGGCGATGCGCACGTCGGACGTTGCGGCGTGGGCGGCGGAGGCGGCGGGCCGGTTGCCGGCGCGGCGGTGGACGGCGGAGCGGGCGGCGCCGAGGCAACGTTGCCGTTAGGCACGCCGTTTTCGCTGCCTCGCTGCGGCGCGACGTACTGCTTTTCGGCCGACGACGTGTCGCCCTTATTGCTCGTCTTCGGAACGTTAAGCTTGAGCTTGGCCTGCGGCGGCGGATTTGTGGATTTCACCGGCGGCGGCGTGGCGTTGGGCGGCGGCGTCGGCGGCGGAGGCGTGGGCGTGGGCCGTGGGGTCGGCACGACGACCTTGATCTTCTTGGTGACCGAGACTTTTTGTTCTTTCTCTTCCGTCGACTGGTACGGCTTGTACGGCAGCAAGCTGCCGAACACAAAGTGCCCGACGATCGAGATCGCGAATGCCCACAGGAGAAACGAGCGCGTTCGCTCGCCCGTGGTGACCGGCACCGGCGTGATCGGGGCGGGCTTGGCCATTAGGTCTTCTGTCCCTCGATGTGATTGGCCAAACCGAAGTTCGTAAGGTTTTCGTTCTTCGCCGCGTCCATCACCTGAAGCACGGTCCCGTAGCTCGACTTCGGATCGGCCTTGATGATGACGCTCTTGTAGACGTGATTGGTCTGATCTTGCAGCGCCTTGAAACCGCCCGCCGCTTGTTGAATCGTGAAGGTCTTCGATCCGATTTGAATGTTGTTCTTGTCGTCGATGATCACGACGATCTGAGAATCCTTGACCTTGTCTTTGTTCTTGGCATCGGGCAGCTTCGGCTCTTTGGTGACGGCCGCGAGGATGATGAAGATGATGAGCAGCACCAGCAGCACGTCCGTAAAGGGCGTGATGTTGATGGTCGACATAACCTCGTCGTCGCCCTGACCTTGCGAAACGGCCATTATGAGGTCACGAACCCGACGTCGTCGAGGTTCGCCTCTTTGGCCGCGTCGAGAATCCTGATGATGACGCCGTACGGCGCTTTGGCGTCGGCGGTGATCGAAACGTGCAAACGCCCGCGCCGCGCCGACGTATTGGCCATCACGTCGTAGATGTGCCCTGCATCGGTCCGGTTGTTGTCCACGAAGATGACACCCTTGGAGTTGACCTGGATGTCGATCTCCTTCTTCGGATCGTTCTTGGCCGACGAGGGATTGTTATTGTGGTTCGGCAGTTCTTTCTGAAAGCCGGGCGGCGTGATCAGTGCAGCGAGAATCATGAAGATGATCAGGAGCACCAACAGCACGTCCGTAAACGGCGTGATGTTGATCTCCGCCATGACTTCTTCTTCTTGCTTTGCCGCGAGCAGCGACATGGCAGTTTACTTCGCGGACGCCGGTGCCGTGCCGCCACCGGTGGTGGTCGGCTTGTAGAGATCGGTGGGAATCGGCTCGCCGACGTTGTGGAAGTGAAGCATCTCGGCAAGCTGGTTCGCCGCGACGATCATCTCTTGGTTGTACGCTTTGATGCGCGTGCGGAAGTAGTTGAAGAAAATAACCGCGATGACGGCCACGAACAGACCGGCCGCCGTCGTGATCAGCGCTTCGCCGACGCCCGCAGCGACGACCGCGGGGCTCGAATTGCCCTTGATCGCGATATCGTCGAAGGCGTGGATGATGCCGAGGACGGTTCCGAAAAGGCCGACGAACGGCGCGATGACCGCGATGGTTCCGATGACTGCCAAGTTGCGCTCCAGGGAGTTCAGATGTTCCATTAACGCTATGGAGAGCGCATCTGTGATGTCCGCGCGATTCTTGTTTCCGCGCAGCAGCCCGAACTCGAGAATCTTCGGAAGCATGCCTTTGTTCTGACGGCAGATCTTGATCGCGCCGGGGATGTCGTCGACCGCGATGCGTGCACCGATCTGACGCAGCAGCTGCTTGCTGTCTCCGTGCTGCTGGGCGAAAAAGACAAGCCGCTCGATGACGATAGCAACCGCCGCGATCGAGCAGATGAGCAAACCGATCATCGCCGGTCCGCCGCGTTGTAAGAAACCTATGAAGTTACCGAAGAAATCCACGCTGTGCGTGCCTCCAGACTGTCTACGCGGTGTGCATACGGACGCAAGCGACGAAGCGGTCCCGTCGCGAGGTCAGCCTATTTCCCGGAGTCCGGGCTTTTCCCTCGCCTTCCCGAGCGGTCACTTGGTCCCGTTCAGCTGCTTGATTCTTGTCTCGATTGCGGCAGTCAGGGCGGCGTTGGAGCCTTTCTTGGACAGTTCATCCGCCTTCTGAAGAAAGATCAGGGCATCCGCCTTCTTACCCTCATTTGCCAAAGCGATACCTTGAGCGAAATTCCCCATCGCGCTGTTAGGGTCGGCGGCTAACGCCTTAAGAGAATCTGCTTTCGCACGCGCGTTGTCCGGCTTGTCGCCATTGAGCGCCGCCAGAGCGGCCTGGGACCAAAACAGCGCGGCCCGAGAGGGAGCGTCTGCTGCGCCCTGCTCCAACATGGTCGCGGCGTCGGCATACTTGGAAGCCGCCCTCAAAACATCTGCCTTCTTGCCATAATACATTTCAAAAGAAATCTCCCCGTCCAGCGAAGTTGGATCGAGCTGTTTGATCTCCGAAGCGATCTGTCGCGCCTTATCAGTCGCGTCTTGAGCCAAGTACGTCGCGACGAGATAGGAATCGGAAGTAACCTGTGCCTTGGCAGACGGCTTCTCCGTACTAACGAAAGCCCTGGCCTTCTCCAGATCTGCCGCTGCCGAGGAATAGTCGTTTGACAAATACTCGGCTGTCCCAAGTGAACTGTACGAGTTAAAGCCTGGGGCATAAGCTACGGCTCGTTTGCCGAACGTGACCGCAGTCGGATAATTTTTAGCGTTTATGGCAGTGACGGAAGCCTGGTAGTATGCGCTCGCCGCGAGCGCCTGATAGTTTTGCGGCACCGAGCCCGCCTTATCGAAGGACGCTGCCGCAGCCGAAAACTCGTTGAGGTAGAAGTTCGCGACACCGACGTCAACCAAAGCGCGCTTGTCGTCGGGATGCGCGGCGAGGTAGGTAGTGAGCGCGGTTCGTGCCCCGCTGAAGTTGCCGGCCTTGAGCATCCGCTCGTCCTGACCAAGCTCGCCGGCCTCTTCGGGCGCCGCGGCCACACCTGCCGTAGTGAACTTCAACGAAAAGCTGTAGAACGACAATTGCGGCTTGTTGCCCTTGGTGGCCGGACGGTACGTCGAGGACTGCGCGATCTCGAGCGCAGCCGCATTGTCGGCCGGGTTTGTCGAGCTGATGATGCGCTGCACCTTAAAAGTGCCGTCCTTGTTCACGAGCACCTGAACGATGACGGTGCCGGCGCCTGCGGCGGCGGACGTCGCGGTCCCGCGTTTGACCAGTTTGGCCGGCGTATAATAGTTGGTTGTTGCCGGCCGATCGGCGGCCGAAGCCGCGAGCGGGAGAGCGACGAGCGCGCACCCGAGCGCGAAAACCGAGGACGTGCGAGCCATGTCTACCTCTATCCGAGTCGGAGTCTTTCCGTAAGTAACGCCGCCGGTGAGGCGGACGTTCTAAGCCAGGCGTTCGACCGCGCCGGCGGCGCGTGAAAATCGTTGGCGAAGGGATTGCATGTCGCCGCCCTCGAGGGAGCCGGCGACCTCCGTCAGTATGGCGGCAGTCGCGCGAACTTCCTGCGCGATCGTCGTTGCGTTGACGGCCAGAATGCCTTCCCACATATCCCACGACGATGCGGCAAGGCGAGCCGTCGAACGGATACCCGGACCGCACAGGTCGTAAACGCCGGCCTCGTCGAGCCGCTCGGCAAGTCGGCAGGCAAGCGCGACTGCCACGACCTGCGGGAGATGCGACGTCAAGGCAATCAGCCGGTCGTGCGTCGCCGGATCGATTGCAAACGGCCGCGCGCCGAGTTCGGCGATGAAGCGCCGCGCCGCAGACACCGCGTCGGGCGCTCGATCGCCGTCGTACGCCCACGCGCGTCCTTCGAACAGGTCTGCCCGGCCGGCGGCGGGCCCGCTGCGTTCCGAACCAGCCACGGGATGCGTGCCGACGAAGGCCGCGAGCGCTTGGCCCGCGCGCGCGACGGCAACCTTGACCGAGGCCGTGTCGAGGATGAGCCCGGCCGCAAGCGGCCGCTTCGACCATCGTTCGAGCGTCGCAACGGTCGCTTCGACCGGCATCGCCAGGACGACGACGTCCGCGCCTTCGAGCGCGGCAGCCTCGCTCGGCGCGGCCTCGTCGAGCGTTCCCAAATCGCGCGCTTGACGTGCCGTGGCGGGATAGGCGTGCCACCC
>JACRTZ010000162.1 GCA_014304965.1 Vulcanimicrobiota bacterium
GTCGATGAGGCTGCGCAGTCTCCGCGCCTGCACGACAATTCTGCTCAAAGCGTCGCGGTGGTCTTGGCCGTCTATTTCGCGCAAGCTGAGATCTGCGTCGGCGGCGATTGCCGTCAATGGTTGGCGCAATTCGTGCGAAACGTCGCCGATAAAAGCGCGCTCGTGTTCGTACCGCTCCTGGAGATTCGCGAGCATCGCGTTGAACGTCTCCCCAAGACGGCCAAGCTCGTCGTTCGTTGTAACGTCGAAGCGCGCAGAAAAACGTCGCGTGCGCGCGACCTCGGCGGCAGTCCGCGTCAGGCGGTCGATCGGCGAAAGCGAGCGCCGTGCGAGGAAGAAGCCGGCAACGATGGCGATCGCGACCAGCGGGAGCCCGGCAATAAAGAACGTGCGCGGCATGCGCGAGATTTCTGCGCTCACGGGATCCTCGGACGCGAAGGCGGCGACGCGGAGCGGCGAGGATTCTGCGATTCGATGCGTCACGACGCGATAGGAATCGTCCTCCACGATCGTCACCGGAAGGTCGGGGGCGATCGTAGCGGCTTGCCGTAGCGCGCGTGCTGCGGGACGTTCGCCGATAATCTGGATCGGCACGCTGTTTCGATACAGAACGAGCGTGGAACCGGCCAGGGATGCGCGCGGAACGTCGGTGTCGATTTTGGCGGATCCGCGCTCGATACCGTCTGCGGTAACGACCGCTTCCGCCAACAAACGGTCGTCGAGCGCAATCTGCGCGCTGCGCGCCTCAAAAGCGGTCGCAAGAGCGGCGAAAACCACCAGAGCGACAAAGAAGAGCGCGCTCCAGAGGGCCATCAGCCGCTGCGTTATGCTCAATCGGCGTTCCGGGCCGCCAATGCGACTATTCGAAACGGCTCGGGCGAGATCGTTTCACGCGCGAACGCACTCTACACCCCGAACGTTTCGCGCCACTTAGCGACGACTTCGGGCACGCCCGTCGCGAGGCGTTCGACCTTGACGCGGGTCCAGCGAATTTTGTCGAGCGTCTTGCCGTTGACCGACGGCACGTCAGTGCGGATCGGGAAGCACGACGCTTTGACGAGGGCCTCCGAGTATTCGCGCGAGTACATAAAGTTCTCGAACAATCGCGCGGCGTTCGGGTGAGGCGCCTCGCGCAGCACTCCGACCGGGCACACGACGATCACCGAATCGTCGTCGGGATAATACAGGTCGATCGCGTTGCCTTCGGCTTTCTTTTCGAGTGTCGTGTTGTCGGGGCCGGCGCCGATGGTGCGCTCGCCGGACACGATATCCGTCACCGTGTCGTTGATCGAGCGGTTGATCTTCGGGTTGTTGCGCGCGACGTTCTTGAAGAATTCCCAGCCGTACTTGTCGTTCATCGCGACGACCCAATTGCCGACGAAACCGCTGAAGGCCGGATGCCCGAACGTGATCTGGCCTTTATACTTCGGGTCGCCCAGATGCGTCCAGCGATGCGCGGGCTCGACCTTCTTCGGGTTGTAATTGATCAGCACGAAGGCCAGCTCGCCGAGGTGGTAGAGACCGTCCGGATCCAGCTTTTGAAACATCGGGTGGGTCTTGTCGACGTCTGCAGGCACGAATTGCGCGAGCGCGTTCAAGCGTTTCAACTCGAGATAATGCGCTTCGTCGGTCGAGGCGAAAACGTCCAGTTCGTGCACGCCGGACTTGAGATCTTGGGCGAGCCGCTGATAGATCACTTGCGCCGTCTGGCGGATGAACTGCACCTCGATGCCCGGGTACTTGGCCTTGAAGGCGTCTCGCACGCGCTCGGCGGCCGACTGCGCGTAATGCGCCGTCCACCACACGACGGTACCTTCTTTTTTCGCTGCCGCGTAGAGCTTGGAAACGTCGGCGTCCGTAACGGCTTTTTTGCGGGCCGCAGAAGCGGCGTCCGGGTAGAGCGCGCCGGCGGCTGCTGCCCCGGCCAAGGCGAGAAAGCGGGCTCGGTTCGTCTGCATGTCGTCCAATTACGTCGCGAGCGGGGACGACCCTTGAGTTGCCTGAATGCAAGGCGCCGATGACGGTCGGAGAACTGAACGCGCGCAGTCCGGGCAATCTGCCGGGGCTCATCGGGCTCGAGGTCGTGGAGGTCGGTGAGGGGTTCTTGCGCTCCCAGCTCACGCTGCGTCAAGAAGTGATGGCAACCAACGGTTACCTGCACGCGGCCACGGTGGTCGCGCTCGCGGACACGTCGTGCGGCTATGGCACCCTTGCGAACTTGCCCTCAGGTGCGACCGGCTGGACGACGATCGAGCTCAAGACGAACTTGATCGGCACCGCCCGCTCGGGCACGATCGCGGCGCACGCCACCCTCGTGCACGGCGGCCGCACGACGCAAGTGTGGGACGCGCGCGTCACCGGACCCGACGAGCGAACGATCGCGCTCTTTCGCTGCACCCAATTGCTCATCTATCCAAAGGAAGCGACATCGTGAAGCGCACCCAATTCGTCGGTTCGTCCCTCGCTGCCGGCTTCGCCGCGGCGGCCTCTCCGCTCGGCGCGGCGCCGCGCGAGAACCCCGAGGTCCAGCGGCTCTACGCCGAGGCGAAGCGCGAGGGTTCCGTCACCTGGTGGACCGCCCACTACACCGAAGACGCCGCCGAAAAAGTCCGGGCGGCGTTTAAGCTAAAATATCCCGGCATCGAGGTCCAGTTCATCCGCCAGACGGCGCAAGTGATCTACCAACGCCTCTCGCAAAACCTTAAGTCGGGCGTCCGGGAACTTGACGTGTTCGCCTCGACCGATGAAGCGCACTACGCGACGTTGACCAAAGCCGGCGCGCTTGCGAGCTTCATTCCGCCCGACATCGGATTGCTGCCGCCGTCCTTGCGCTCGCTGTCGGACGAAGCGACCTATCACACCGCCGCGCTGCGTTTCGTGACGCTCATCTTCGATCCCAAGAAAGCGTCGCGTCCCCGGCGCTGGTCCGACTTGCTCGACCCGCGCTACAAAAATCAATTGACGACGGGCCACCCCGGCTTTAGCGGCGTGGTCGGCGCCTGGGTGGTCGCGATGAACGACCGATTCGGCTGGAGTTATTTCGAGAAATTCGCCAAGAACCAGCCGAAGATCGGCCGCTCGGTCAACGACACCGTTTCGGACATCGTGTCGGGCGAGCGCGCGATCGGCAGCGGTCCCGACGCTTACGCATACGAGCGCAAGGCGGCCGGCAGTTCGATCGACGTCGCGTTTCCCGACGACGATGCGATCCTCGTCGTCAACCCGATCGGCGTCCTTAAGGACGCGCCACATCCGAATGCCGCGCGGCTCTTTCTCAATTTCTTTTACTCGCGCGAATATTCGCAAGTCTTGGTGGACTCGTTCAACTTCCCGCTCCGCGGCGACGTGCGCGCGGCGAACGGTATGCGATTCGATCGCATCAAATTCTATCGCAACAAGATCGATCGGCTGGCGAACGGCATCCCCGAGGTCGTTGCGAAGTGGCGCGAGACGTTTGGAGTCTGACCGCGGTATGACCGCCGGCCGGCCTCCCTTGTCGGGCATCAAGGTGCTCGAGGTCGCAAATTTTATCGCGGGACCCTATTGCGGCATGCAGCTGGCCGACCTTGGCGCCGACGTAGTGAAGGTTGAAAACCCCGTTGGCGGCGACATGGTGCGGCAAACGGCGCCCTTCATCGAGGGCATCAGTTCCAATTTCATCCGCCTCAATCGCAACAAGCGCAGTTTGGCGCTCGATCTCAAGGCGCCCGAAGGGAAAGCGATCTTCCGTCAACTCGCGACTCGCGCCGATATCATCGTCGAAAATCTGCGGCCCGGAACGATGGCCGAACTCGGGTTGGACTACGCGCGGCTCCGTCCGCTCAACCGCGGCCTCATCTACGTCGCCGCCTCCGGGTGGGGACAGGACGGACCGTATGCGCAGCTCGCCGGGCTCGACATCATCGCGCAGGGCATGAGCGGTCTCATGAGCATCACCGGTATCGAAGGCGGCGAGCCGGTCAAGGTCGGCGTCCCGATCACCGATCTCGTCTGCGCGCTCTACGGAGCGCTCGGCGCGGTCGCGGCCCTCAACGCGCGCCATGCGGACGGCGAGGGCCAGTTGATCGACGTCTCGCTTTTCGAGAGCGGCGTGTCGCTTGCGATGTGGGAAGCCGGCAAGTATTTCGCGACCGGCGAGGTGGCGAAGCGTCAGGGCTCGGCCCATCAAGTCTCGGCGCCGTATCAAGCGATTCGTAGTTCGGACGGGTACTTTACCGCGGGCGCGACGACGCCGAAGAATTGGAACCTGTTCTGCTCCGTCTTGGGGCTGGAAGCGATTCGCGACGAGCCGCGGTACGCGGAAAACTATTTGCGGCGCCAGCATAAGGAAGAGCTGATGCCGGTCATCGAAGCGGTGACGACGACGAAGCCTGCGGCCTATTGGGTCGAACGCCTTCAAGAAGTCGGCGTTCCGTGCGGCTTGCTGCAAGATTACGGACAAGTCTTTACCGATCCGCACCTGAAGGCGCGCAACATGTTCGTGGACGCACCGCACGCCAAACTCGGTCCCGTTAAGCAGATCGCGTCGGCGATGCGCTTTTCGCGCACGCCGACACGCATGACCGCTGCCGGTCCGCTCCTTGGCGAGCATTCGCGTGAGGTTTTGGGCGAACTCGGCTTGAGCGACGACGAGACGCAGCGCCTTCTTACGGCGGGCATCGCAGCGGTCGCGCCGTGAGCGAGCGCGTCGTGGCTACCCGCCTCGATCCGCAGGTGCTCGAGATTGCGATCGATCGTCCCGAAGCGCGCAACGCGATGACGTTCGCGATGTACGAGCGGCTGGCCGAACTCGCCCGTTCCACCAAAGACGAAATCGAACTGCGGGCGGTCGTGCTGACCGGCCGCGGCGGCAAAGCGTTCGTTTCGGGTACCGACATCGGCGAATTTCAGGCCTTCGCGTCGGACGACGACGCGCTTGCGTACGAGGCGCGCATGGCGGCGGTGGGCGAAGCGCTGGAATCCATTCCGGTGCCGGCGATTGCCGCCATTTCCGGGTCCTGCGTCGGCGGCGGTTTTGCGATCGCCGCAGCCTGCGACCTACGGATCGCGACGGCGGCGTCCACCTTCGGCTTTCCCATTGCTCGGGGCCTCGGCAACTGTCTCTCGATGACCACGCTCGTATCGCTCGTTTCACTGATCGGATCGGCGCGGACGACGGAGTTGATCTTCAAGGCGCGCCTGATCGAGGCCGAAGAGGCGCGCGCGCTCGGGCTCATCCACGAAGTCGTGCCCGACGAAGCGGCCCTGCGCGAGCGCACGCTCGAACTCGCGCGCACGCTCGCATCGTACGCTCCGCTGACGCTGCGCGCGACGAAAGAAGCGCTGCGACGCATTCGACAGCGCCTCGTGCCCGAAGGATCGGATCTGATGTTGATGTGTTACGGCAGCGACGATTTCAAGGAAGGCGTCGCGGCTTTTCTCGCTAAGCGGCCGGCGCGTTGGACCGGCCGCTGACGGTAGCCCGCCGATAAGACCGCCGGCCGCGCGCACCGCGCTCGTCGGCGGGGGCTTGGTGCTGCTGACGGCGGCGGTGCGGCTGCATCCGTTTCTCGAGGGCAACGACGACGGTGACGTCGGCACCTACATCCTCGGGGGCCGCGCGCTGCTGCACGGCGTGCTACCGTACGCGACGGTGTGGGAATTCAAACCGCCCGGGCTGTTTGCGCTATACGCGCTCGCGCTCGCGCTGTGCGGCGACGGCTCGCGCGCGGCGGCGCTGCTCGGTCTCATTGCGGCGATTGCGACCACGCTGCTGATTTGGCGGTTCGTCGCGCGGGTCGTTCCGGACGGCGAGCGCGCAGCGCTCGCGGCCGCCGTGCTGTGGGCATGCACGTCGATCGAAGACGATGGATTGCTCGGCGACGCCGAACTGCTCGCCATTCCGTTTGCCGTCGCCGCGCTATTCGTGCTTGCCGCGCGCGTGACGCCGGGCCGCATCGCGCTGGCCGGACTGCTTGCGGCCGGCGCCGCGCAAATGAAGTTGTCGGCGGCGCTCTTCGCGATCGTGCCCCTGGTCGTAATTGTGCGTGCGGGCGGCTTTCGGACGGTTGCGCCGTTTGCACTCGCCTTCGCCGCGCCGCTTGCCTGTGAAGCGGCGCTTTATGCCTTCGCGGGCCGCTTTGCCGAGTTGTGGGATGCAAACGCCGGCGCCACATTACGCCGGATCGGATCGCGGCCGGCGGTGCCGGCTGCGCCGCATGTCGGCGACCAATTTGCGCGTCTCTCGCCCGCGCTCGAACTCGCGCTCTTCGCGCCTCTGCGCCGCAACCCGTGGCTGCCGATCATCGGGCTCTGGCTGCTGACGAGCGCCGTCGCGCTCGTGGCTGCTGGCGAATACGATGCGCGCCAATGGCTGCCGCTGCTGCCGCCACTCGCGATCTTCGGCGGCATCGGACTCGATGCGATCGCTCGCCGAACGCCTGCGCCGGCGGGAATCGTTGCCGTGGCGTGCGTGCTTGCGTTCGGCTTGCACGGATACTTCGAGCTAAACTCGGCGGTGCGCACCGTGTGGATGCGCGACGTGCGCGGGGAGCGTGACTGGCGAATTTCCGACGCGGACCGCCTCGTGGGCGAGCTGCGCGTGCGTGGCGTCGCTCGCGATACGCTGTGGGTCGTGGAGAAGACGCCGCGCATCTACGACGAACTCGGCGTCGCGCCACCGACGCGCTATCCGCTCACGTCGAACCTGTTCAACCGCACGCTGTGGCCGATGCTCGGTTTCAGCGGCCCTGCCGAATTGGATCGCATCCTCGACCTTGCGCGGCCGCGCTGGATCGTCGTCGGCACGTGCGGCGTCTGGTGCGATGCCGCCACGCGCGACGCGACCTACGCGAAGATTCGCGCGGATTACGCGCGCGTGGCGCAGCTGGATGCGAGCACGGTACTCTACCAAAGAAAATAGCCGCCCGGAAGGGCGGCTATTTTCTTTCCAGAGAGATTTCGGTGAAGCCGGTTAGCCGCCGAATCCGCCGAAGTTGAAGGCCGGCACCGACGGCGGAATCGTCCGGCGCGCGTTGAGTGCCTGCGAGGCGATCGTCGCAAGCGCCTGGAGATGACCGCGCGTCAGATCGTCGAGTTTTCCGCGAAGCCCGAGGTTTGCGTTGTGCTGAAGATACCCGAGTTCCAAGCGCGCGAGCGCTTGCGCGTCGGGCGGGGTCCCCGGCCGCGGCGAGACCCACATGTCGGCCAAGCGCTTGGCAAACGACGTCTGCAGGTTGCGCCGCACGGGTCCGGCCTTGGCGATCGCTCCCGTGAGGATGTCGCCGAAGATGCCGTCGCGCGTCCATTGGAACAAGTCGCCGATCGTCATCGTCGAGCCGGCCGGATACTTGAGGCCGAGGTCGTCGATGCGCTGCAGACGCAGCGGTGCGAACATTTCGGCGAGCGCCGAATCCTGCGCGGCGTTTGCGACCTGCACGATCGCAAGGTCGTGCCGCGCTGTCGGATTGTAGACCCACGCCCCGTCGGCGAACGCACTACGCTCGTTGTACGTCAGCGTCCTCAGCACTTTGGGATTGAAACGCCAGGCGGCGTCGGAGAACAGCCGCTTATTGAGCCACTGCATCGCGTACGCTTCGTCTGCTCGCGCAACGGGCGTCAGCGGCGCAGGCGCGCCCGGGTCGCCGCGGTTGGCGCGAGAGAGGTATTCGCCGCCGATTATATGCGCCGGCATCACGGCGCAGCGGATGTAGTAGTTGAGGGGACCGCTGAACGCGCGCCGCGCGTCCTCGAATGATTGCCCGGGGGAGGGGAAGCGGTTTGCGACCGCATCCATCACCGAATGCATCATGTCGGCTTGCACGGCGCACCAATCGAGCGGCTTGTTCGTGAGCACGTCTTGCATGACGCGCGGGTCTACCGAGTGCCCGCTGCCGAATTGCGCGTCTTCGTCGGAGGCGAAGCGGTACTTTGGATCCGCCCAGCGCGAAGCCCAACGTTGCAACGTCGGCAGTTCTTGGGTCGGCGTGGATGCCTTGATGTACCCGTAGCCGTACTGGACCGCGTAATAATCGTACGGCCCGAGAACATCTTGCTGGAAGGTTCCTTGCGGCGTTCCCTTCGGCCACAGGTTTGTCGGCGTGTAGTCCATGACCGACGACGAGATGCCGTTCGCGCTCGTAAACGATTTGCTCTGCAGTTGCTGCGCCGTGTAGGCACGCGACGCGATGAAGTTGTGCTGCAAACCGATCCCGTGTCCGGACTCGTGCAGCGTCACCGCTCGGATGAGTTCGACCGCGAAGTCTTTTTCGGCGGCCGCACTGCTCTGCAGTCCGCGGGCGGGCGCGACGACGTACCGGTAGATCCGGCCGGCCAAGCCTACGACGGCGTCGAAGTTCACGCCGGTGTTCAGCACTTCGCCGGTGCGGGGATCTACCACGAGCAAACCCTCGGCGCCAAAGGCCGGCGCCGAGGTGTTGATCCAGCGGAACATGTTGTGGCGGATGTCTTCAGGGTCCCAGTTCGGATCGTCCGGCTGTTGCTCGACTTGCACGGCATCGAGGATTCCGATCCGTTTGAACGCATCGTTCCACGACAACAGCGCCGACTTCACGGCATCGCGATATGCGAGCGGCACGGTGTTGCTGATGTAGTACACGAGCGGCTTCGTCGCTTTGGACGGTTGGCCCGGCGTGGCGGGCGCGAAGTTCCAACGGAGCGTGTAGAACACCGTTCGCGTCGGATTCACGTCGCTCGAGAAGTCGATGCGCGGCTGTTCGAAGTAGCCGACGCGCGGATCGGAGAAGCGCGGCATGTAGCCGTCGTGCGGAGCGGCGATGATGTTATAGGTCATCACGACTTCGATGCTGCGCGGATCGGGCGCGTTATCCACCCGAGCGGGCGGCGAGGCGCTCGTCCAGGTCTGACTTACGCGCAGAATGTCGTTTTCGGGAAGCGCTTTTGCGCGTTCGAAAAACGAACGGGTCGGATCGAGCCGATAGGTGGAGGCCGGGTTGCCACGGCTGACCCGTTCGAACGAGGCGGCTAAATTCGCGACGTCGCCGAGAAAGACCGACGCGAGGATGACGACCTTGCCGTCGCCCTGTGCGGCGATCGGTACGACGCCGAGCGTCGAGCCGGGAAGCGAGATGCGTGCGCCGAGTTCTTCGGGCGTGTTCGCGTTGGTTTGGGAAATCGTGTTCGGCCAGCGCAAGACGATCGTATCGTCCACCCGGTCGAAGTGCAGAATACGCGCCGGCGCGACGTAGGGCTCGCCCGGAGCCGGCCCGATGCCGCCGAGCCCGGTCGAAGGGACCGACGTCTCGATGAAATCTTTGCCGAGCTGTTCGTTCGTCAGCGCGAGATAGACGCGGCCTGCTTTTTTGATGATCGTGATCAGGCCGGGTTGGACCACCGCATCTTTGATGAAGGTGGCGTACGCCGCGGGTGCGCCTGCGACGGCGGCCGCAGCGGCCGAGGCTGCGGCTCCGGCGGGCGGCGCTGCAGCTGCAGGCGCCACCGGTGCGGCCGGGGCCGGGCTCGGCGGCGGCGCTTGGGCGCTACCGGCGGCGGCGGTAAGGAAAAAGGCGGCGACCACAACGGCCGTCCGCACGACGTTCAAAAGCATCGAGCCTCCACGAATTTGGGATGGCGCTCTTTTCGCTGCGACGCGAGAATCACTTCAAATCCGCTCTCAA
The DNA here is from genome assembly GCA_014304965.1 of Vulcanimicrobiota bacterium. Lineage (GTDB taxonomy): Bacteria > Vulcanimicrobiota > Vulcanimicrobiia > Vulcanimicrobiales > Vulcanimicrobiaceae > Cryoxeromicrobium > Cryoxeromicrobium davisii. Next base: position 9,636 of record JACRTZ010000162.1, read on the forward strand.
ATCGCGGGGCTGCGACATCCGGGAAGAGCTGGCGGCCGGTGATATGCATCTCACCGGCACGATTTCTCATTCTCGCCGCAGAAGGCGGCGGTATTCTGGGTGAAATGCCGGTCAGCCGTTGACGTCGCTTCCGATCTCCGTCGTCGTTCCGGCATACAACGCCGAGGCGTTCATCGGGACGACGCTTGCTTCGGTCTTGGCCCAAACGCGACTTCCGGCCGAAATCATCGTCGTGGACGACGGCTCGACCGACCGTACGGGTGAAATCGCCGGCGCCCTCGGCGCCCGCGTCGTTCGCCAGCCGAACCGAGGTCCTGCCGGGGCGCGCAACGGCGGTTTAGCGGCCGCGACGCAACCGTGGATTGCGTTCATCGACGCCGACGACGTGTGGTTCCCGCGCAAGCTCGAACTGCAATGGGCCGCCAAAGACCTGGCCCCCCAGGCCTCGCTGATCTTCAGCGACTATGAGATTCTCACCGAGATCGGAGCGCTGCGCCGCTCGGCCTTCGAGCGCGAGCCGGCCTTCGCAACGCTGCCGCGGCAGCCGCTGGGCGACGGGTGCGCGTTCGTCGCGCGCGGCGACCTCGCGACGATGCTGGTGGCCGGAAATTTCATTTCCCCCTCAACCTTGCTGCTCAGCGCGGAACTGCTCGCTCGTCACGACCTGACCTTCGACGAATCGGTGGCCTACCGCGGCGACTATCTCGTCGGCGAAGATTATGAATGGTATTTGCGGCTCTTGCGGTGGACCGACGCCATCGTGATCGAACGCCGCCTCGCTCAGTATCGTTTGTTCGAAGGAAGTCGCGCGCGCTTGCGGCACGGCGACCTGCACATCGGCGAGATGGTCGTGGCGAATCCCGCGAACTACCCGGCCGAAGCGGTCGACGGTTTTCGCCGGGCGCGGCCGAAAAAATTCCGCGAGGTCGGCTTTCGCTATTTGGTCGGCGCGGATACGGCGCGTGCAAAGCAGATGCTGGGCCGTTCGCTCGCGCTCGACAAGACGCCCCGCGCGCTCGCGCTCTACCTTACTGCGGTGTTCGCCGACAACGCATTCGGTCGCGCGATCTTGGGTCGCGCGCTGCCGGCGTGGCGCTCGTTCAAGCGCGCGACCGGCATTGCCCGATAGCGCGCCGACCTCTAGTCATACACGAGGATGCGGAAGAGGCGGTGAATTCCGGCCAGGTCCCGTGCGGTCAGCGCTCGCGCGCCGGGATATTGCGGCCACGGGTCGCGGACGATTCCGTCGCGCCAGACGCCGCTGCCGTCCGCATTTCGGAGGTACGTCAGGCTGGTCAGTACGACGGCGTGATGAAGCGCCGTGACGATCACCGGACGGTCGCGAAACAGTTCGATCGCCGCTTCGGCCGGGCGAATCGCTTGCGCGACGACCGTAAAGCGCCGGCCGCGATCGTCGACCCAGACGCGATTGAGTTCGCGTAGCATCCCGTCCTCGGTGCCGGCGAGGTTGCGCGCCGCGCCGTAGGTCGAGGCCACGATGCGCGCTTGTTCAAGCGGGTGTCCGTAATAGGTAAAGACGTTGGAGATTGCGGCTGCCCAGCACCATTTCGAGCGAGCTTGCGGCGCGATCGCTGTGCTGCCGGTTGCCTGGGCGACGTGGACCGAACAGGTGCGCGCGCCGCCGCGGTCCGCGGCGCCGCAGGCGATCGCGCCGAGCGCCGGCGGTAGAGAGAATACGTGCGCGGCCGAAAGCACGGCGAGCGCTGCGAGAACGCGAAAAAGCACGATTGCGAAAACCCTTCCGCCATCATGCTACCGCCGACGGACGCTCGCACGTCAGGGTCCGTCGGACTCACCGCGTTTCCCAAAAAGCCCATTGCGGCGCGTCTGCATATGAGCGCAACGAACGCGCGCTCAGTTCGCGGGACTAATGGCCCCCTGCGACATCGCGCGTTGGGCGCCGCGACGCGTTACGCAGACTTCGGGTGAAACTGCAGCGAGAGACCGTTCATGCAGTAGCGCAGCCCCGTCGGCGGCGGTCCGTCGTCGAAAACGTGTCCGAGATGGCCCGCACAGCGGCGGCAATGCACTTCGTTGCGCTCCATCATGAAACTGCGATCGCTCTTCGTTTCGACCGCATTCGGCAGCGGACGGTAAAAACTCGGCCAACCCGTTCCGCTATGGAACTTCGTCGCCGATGAGAACAGCGCAAGATCGCAGCCGGCGCATGCGTACGTCCCCGCACGCTCTTCTTTGTCGAGCGGGCTCGAAAACGGCGTCTCGGTGCCTTCGTTGCGCAAGATCGGATAGCGGTCGGGCCCCAGCCGCTTGCGCCACTGCTCGTCGGAGAGCACGAGGCGCCCCGGCGCCGCCCCGGCGGGCAGCGCGTTCGCAGCCAGAAGGGAACCAAAGAGACCAAGCAGGGTCGAGCGCGACATCATCATGACGCTAGTATAACGCGCGGGACTCCGTCAAAGATGTATCGCCGCTTACCGGAGCTTCCGGCGCGCGCCTCGCCCACCGATACAAGGGGGCCGCTTCGGTGGGGGCAGCGTAGTGTCACACGTGGCTTTCTGGATGTTTCTGGCGATGCTGTTCGCAGCGGCACCCGCACCGGCGCCCGCCCCCGAACCCGGTGCGACGCCTTCGCCGCAGCGCGTCCTCGGATTGATCCGCGCGGCCTTTCGCGCGCACCGGCCACCGCCACCGTTCGTGTCCTATACGATGGTCCGCAGCCAAAAAGATTCGAACGGCTTTCCGGATTACGTCGGCTCCTACACGTACCACATCTGGTGCCGCACGTCCGATCGCGCATCGCTCGCGCGCAAAGTGTTTCGCAACACGTACCGCGGCTCGCTCGAGTGGCAGCGGCAGGCGTTCAACGAACGCATAGACCCCGGACCGCCCACGGCCGACGTCTTCGAGCCCGCACCGGCGAAGAGCCGCCCCGCGAACTTCGTGCCGACGCCCGAGCCGCCCGCGAGTCCGCTGCGCGTGATCGGCGAAACCGGCGTGGTCGGCGAGTTCGACTACGCCGTGCGGACGCTCGCAATCGAGGGGGATCAAGTCCACCTGACGATCGAACCGACGCGCGACCCCGACCGCAACCGTTTGCGCGAGATTTGGGCCGATAAGAAAACGTACGAAATCAAACAACTCGCGGCCACGGACAAGCTCTTCTACGGAACGGGCCGCAGCGAGATCGTGTACGGCGTGCGCTTCATCGTCAAGTTCGCGACGCTCGAAGGCTTTCCGATCATCACCGACATCCACGGCGTGGTCGGCGACAACTACAACGACGACGGCAAGGAAGTCGACTTCAAGTACAGCGCCGTGACGTTCCCCAAGACGTTGCCCGACTGGTACTTCGACGCGAAGAGTTACGCGTCGCATACCTCCGAGGCGCCGCTCTAGGGGCCTGCGAAACGCCGCGGCGGCTCGATGCCCAGTTTCGCGGCGGTTCGGCTGAGGCTCTCGACGACAACCGGGTCCAGCCCGACGCCGTGCTGCTCGTGTTCGCGCGCGCGGATCTTCTCCGGCTCGCCCGCGGTGAACACGCGTTCGAAGCCGGGTGCCGGCTCGCTCGCGCGCATTTCCGCGAGCGAACGTGAAACGTCGCGCTTGAACTCCGCGACGTCGCGAAAGCCGTCGATGCGGATCGCCATGAAGAAGTGGCTCGTGATTGCGGCCTCGAGAATCTGCCGCGAGGGCGGCATGCGGGGCGAGAAAACGCCGCCGCCCAGGACGCCGCAGAGAATGTCGGAGAGCAAACCGAGCCCGTAGCCTTTGTGGCCGCCGCTGTCGGTGCCGAAGCCGCCGAGCGGCAGGAGCGCGCCCGCCATGCCGGCGTCCGGATCTGTCGTCGGATTGCCGGCTGCGTCGATCGCCCAGCCGGGCATCAGCGCTTTGCCCAGCCGCTTGGCGATCTCGAGCTTTCCGTACGCGACGGTCGTGGTCGCCATGTCGAGCACAAACGCGTCGCCGTTTTCCGCGGGAATCGCGAAGGCGAAGGGGTTCGTGCCGAGCATCAGTTCGCGTCCGTTGGTCGGCGCCGCCAGGCGGCCGGCATTGGTCGAGGCGATGCCGATGCAGTCGTGCTCGAGCGCGAGCATCGCATAGTAGCCGGCGATGCCGAAATGGTTCGATCGGGCCACGGTGCCGACGGCGCAGCCGTTTGCGAGCGCCTTGTCGATCGTGCGGCGCATGATGCGGACCGAGATCGGGTGGCCCAAGCCGTCGTTGGCATCGACGGCGAGCGACGTAGGCGTCTCGCGCAACACGGATTCGATCGCTTTGGGATCGATGATGCCGTCGCGAATGCGATCGACGTAAAAACCTTCGAGCCGGGCGACGCCGTGCGATTCGATGCCGCGCACGTCCGAAGCGACCAGCACTTCCCCGACGAGGCGCGCGTCCTCGGAGCCGGCGCCGCACGCCCGCAGCGAGCGGCCGACGAAATCGCGCAAGTCGCCAGGTGCAAACCGGGTTCGTTCCACCGCCATGCTCAGAGCATTTCCGTTCGCGACACAAAAAATCATGGCCGGCCGCGATGCGGCCGGCCATGATTCCCGTGCTGGAGCCGGACTTAGTAGCGTTGGCCGACGTCGATGCGATCTGCCGAGAAGGTTCCGTCGCCGTTCTGGTGACCGTAGACGGTAACCCGTTCGCCCGCCTGGATCGTGTGGCCGGTCGGGTTGATGATCGTGCCTTGATGCAAGATGACGTGCACGCCGTTTTGAGCGTACAGGTCGAAGCGGTTGAACGACGAGACGATCGTATTGAGCGTGTTGGCGTTGTTGTACCCGCCGTTATTGGCTCCGCCGTTGCCGATGCCGCCGCGGCGGCGCCCGTTCCAACCGCCATTGTACGTACCGTTGTTATAGCCAGAGCCGTTGTTGTAGGCGCCGTTGTAGCCGCCGTTGTTGTAACCGCCGGAGTTTCTGAATTCGCCGTTGAAGCGTTGATCGTTGCGCAATTCGTAGGCGAGTTGGCGGCGCTGGTCGGGGTTGAGCATTTCGAAAACCTGGCGGCGAACCTGACGCTCGTCCCCATTGTTGCTGCGCTCGAGGGCGCGGATATGCGCGCGCTGATCGGACGAGAGATTGACCGTCCGAACGACCCGGAAGAACTCGCGCTGCTGCGTGCTGAGCTGACCATTGTTGTATTGGTTGTTGTACGGATAGGTCGTGTTGTTGCCGTACGGGGGCGTCGGCTCGGCTGACGCGACCGCCGGCAAAACGG
>JACRTZ010000080.1 GCA_014304965.1 Vulcanimicrobiota bacterium
CGGGAGCGTGACGGTGCGGGCCGCGGCCCCGGTAACGCTCCCGCACGGCCCCGTCGTCATTTCGATCCGGCCGCAGCACGTCGTTCTGCGCGCGCGCGCCGGCGGCGACGTCCCCGGGGAGAACGCCTTCGGCGGGCGCATCACGCGGCAAACGTATCTCGGCGAAATCCGCGACTATTTGATCGACGTGGACGGCGGAGGCCAGCTTCGGGCGGTCACCGATCCGTCGGTCCGGCACGACGTCGGCGCCGACGTGATCGTCGAATTACCTCGGGAGCGCTGCCGCATCGTCGAAGCCTAAGACCAACGCAGCAACGCTCGACCGCCTTGACTTTTGTGTAACTTTGCGGTACAAAGTAATCGATGCTGACGCTGCTGAGGCGGCCGAGCGCCTTCTTACCGCCGGCAATCTCCCTGGCCCTCATGGCTTTGATCCTCGCTCACGTTGCGCGCTCCGGCTTGATTCATGAAGCGGACGAGGGCACGGAAGCGCATCTCTTTCAGATACTGATGCCGGCACAGGTCATGATCATCGGCTACTTCGCGCTTAAGTGGTTGCCGCAACGCCGAACGCAGGCGCTGGAAGTGCTTGCCTTGCAAGCGGCCACCGCGCTGGCCGTCGTTGGTCTCGTTTTCTTTCTTCGTTTATAGAAATGTACGGGACGGCAGCGCACTTGCGAGAATGCGGGCGACGTGCAGGGCTTCGCGGCCGGTGACTTCTTTGATCTGATGGCGGCAGCTGACGCCGTCGGCGACGATCAGCGTATCGTCGCCCGCCGCGCGCACCGCAGGCAGCAGCGACCGTTCGGCCATCGCTTGCGACACGTCGTAGTGTTCGGTCTCGTAACCGAAACTGCCGGCCATACCGCAGCAACTCGACTCAATCGCGCTCGTCGTTAACTCGGGAATCATGCCGAGCACGCTCGTCACCGAGGGCATCTCGCCGAAGGCTTTTTGGTGACAGTGGCCGTGCAATGACGCACGCTTCTGCGGCAGCGCCTGCAGATCGAGCTCGAGGCGGCCCTCGCGCCGCTCGCGCGCGAGAAAGTCCTCAAACAGCATCGCCTGTGACGCGACAATGCGCGCCGCATCGCCCGGCAGCAAGCCCAAGAACTCGTCGCGCAACGTGAGCAGGCACGACGGCTCGAGCCCGACGATTGGGATGCCGCGGCGGGCGTATGGTTCGAGCGCTTCGAGCGTTCGCCGCGCTTCGAGACGCGCATCGTCCACCAAGCCGGCCGCAAGATAGGTGCGTCCGCAACATAAAGGACGGCCGCCGCCGGCCGGTCGCGCGACGCGAACTTTGTAGCCTCCCGCGGCCAGCACGCGCAGCGCCGCGCGAACGTTTTCGGGTTCGAACCAGCGGTCGAAGGTATCGACGAACAGCACCACGCCGCGGCCGGCGCCGGCCTCGGACGGCGGCATTATGTCGCCCTCGCGCGCGTCATCGAATGGATCGGCGGCCGGCACCGGCAGCGAGCGCCGCGCGCTGAAGCCCGTAAACCGTTCCGACAGCCGTGCCAGCCACGGTGTCCGGTTACGCAGCGTCATGAGGCCGCGAAAACGCCGGGCGAGCGGCGCGCGCCGCGGCAAGTCGGCGACAAGTCGGTCCTTCAGCCGCAAACCGTGCTGCTTGCGGTATTGATGAAGAAACTCGATCTTCATGCGCGCCATGTCCACGCCGGTCGGACATTCGCGCTTACACGCCTTGCACGAAACGCAGAGGTCGAGCACCTCGTACATCCGCTCGGAGGCGAGCGCGTTATCCCCCAACTGCCCGCTCAACGCGAGCCGGAGTGCGTTCGCGCGTCCGCGCGTCACGTCGTTTTCGTCCCGCGTCGCGAGATACGACGGACACATCACGCCCGCGGCGCTCTGCCGGCAGGCGCCGTTATTGTTGCACATCTCGACGGCATCCGAGAAACCGCCCCACTCCGACCAGTCGAGCGCGGTGTCGAGCACGATCGGCGCGTAATCGGCGTTGTAGCGAAACAGCGAGCGGTCGTCCATCTTCGGAGCGCGCACGATCTTGCCCGGATTGAACAGCGCCCGCGGGTCGAAGGCGTCCTTGACCTCCTCGAACGCCCGCACCAAACGTTCGCCGAACATCTCGGTGTGAAATTCCGAGCGCACGATGCCGTCGCCGTGTTCGCCGGAATGCGACCCGCCGTACTCGCGTACGATCGCGAACGCTTCTTCTGCGATCGCGCGCAGTTTGCCGACGTCCTCGTCCGACTTGACGTTGAGCACCGGGCGCACGTGCAGGCAACCGACCGACGCGTGCGCGTACCACGTGCCCCACGTTCCGTATTTCTCGAACAGCCGCGTCAGCCGTTCGGTGTACTCTGCGAGGTGCTCGAGGCCGACCGCGCAGTCTTCGATGATCGAAACGGGCTTCGCATCGCCCTTCATGCTCATCATGATGTTGAGTCCGGCCGAGCGCACCGACCAAATTTCGGCCTGGTGCGTAGGTACCGTCACCTTGACGACGGCCTTCGGGAAGCCGGCGTCGGCCATGCGTTCTTCAAGTTCGTCCAGCTTCGTGCGCACGGCGGCTTCGTCGTCGCCCGCGAACTCGACGAGCAAGATCGCATCGGGTTCGCCGCGCACATAGCGTTCGATGGTCGGCGCGAAGGCCGGATTGCGCCGCGACAGATCGAGCATCGTGCGATCGACCAACTCGATCGCGACGGGATCGCAAGCCACCAGCTCCTTCGTCGTCGCCATCGCGTCGAAGAATTTGGCAAAATGACAGATGCCGAGTGATCTGAACGCCGGCAACGGCTGCAGCACGAGATCGAGGCTCGTGAAAAAGGCGAGCGTCCCCTCGCTGCCGACGAGCACGCGCGCCATGTTGAACGGCCCGGCCGAAATTTCGTCGAGATTGTAACCGCCGACGCGCCGCAGCAGTTTGGGGAAACGCCGCTCGATCTCGTCCGCTTCGCGCACGCCGAGCG
>JACRTZ010000262.1 GCA_014304965.1 Vulcanimicrobiota bacterium
CGCGAGCACCGCGCGCGCGAGCGTCGCCCAGTCGGTGGCGAGCGCCGCGCCCGCAATGGTGAAGCCGCGTTTCGCAGACTCCGCATCGCCGCGCGCGAAGGCATCGCTCGGGACGTAGCCGAGCGCGTTCGCCGCACAGGTCGGCGTTAGCGCGACGCGCGCGCCCGCGTCCGTCTCGAGCACTAGATAATCGTCCGGATCGCCGGGCGCGGGCCGCACGAAGACCGGCCGCGCTCCCTCCAGCATCTGCGGAGGCGTAAAGGCGGCGTACGAAAAGCCGGCGATGTGCGCCGAGCGCGGGCCGACATCGCGAACCGCGGCGGCGCCGGATTGCGCGCGATCGATGCGGATCAAGCTGCCGCCCGCGATCGCAAGCGTGCGGACGTCGAGGGTTCGTAACATGGTCCGGTGCCCGCCGACACGCGCCGCGCGCATTTGCGGCAGGCCGCGGCGGATCACCGAACAATCGGCGCTCGTGCCGCCGACTTCGATGAAGATGCCGTCGGTCACGTGCTCGGCAAGCAGCGCACCCGCAATTCCGGCGGCGGGCCCCGACAGCATCGTTGCGATCGGCCGGCGCGCGACTTCGCGCACGTCCATCACCCCGCCGTCGCTGCGCATGATCATCAGCGGCGCGTCGATGCCCGCGCGCGCCACCGCGCCCGCCGTCATCTCGGCCGTGCGCACCATCGTCGGCAGCATCGCCGCATTGAGGACGGCCGTTCGCGTTCGCGCACGCAGGCCGTAGGTCGAAGCCACTTCGTGACCCGCCGTCGCGGGCCGTCCCCGCTCGCGCGCCCGCGCGACCGCGCCGCGCTCGTTTGCGGGACGGTCCACGCCGAAGGCTTCGCTCGCCGCGACGGACTCGACGTTCGCGCGATCGAGTTCGTCGAGGGCGCGCTCGAGCGACGCCGGATCGCCCGCTCGCGCAAACGCAATGGCCGGCGCCAGCACTGCATTGGGACCGAGACGAAGTGGCGGCACGCGCAACTGCGCGCGAGCGAAGGGGGCGAACGCACCGTGCAGCGCGACGATCCCCACGCGCGCAACGTCGCCTTCGAGCAAGGCGTTCGTCGCCTGGGTCGTGGAGTGCGCGATGAACGCAATACGCGCCGCATCCACCGCCGGATCGTCGAGCAAGGCCCGCAATCCCGCGACGATGCCGGCCGCGACGCCGTCCGCCGCACGATGCGTCGTGGGCACTTTCACGCGCGCGACGATCGCATGACTTGCGGCATCCACCGCCACGACGTCGGTAAACGTTCCCCCAACGTCGATTCCGACACGAAGTGTCGTCATCGACATTGGGGACCCCATTGGTTATAAAGGCACTTCGCCTTCGGCTCCGCGCCCCCATACGGCAAAGCCCGATGGGACCCCGCGTTGTGACCCACGGATGCCCTAGCAGGCTTCATTGGCCGGTGTATGGTGCGCCGAGCGCTACGTGCAGGTTCTGCGATCCGCGCACGAGGTCGAAATCGTGCGGCAGCCCGTCGTACGCTCGCCGCTGCGTCTGGAAGGTACCGTACTCCCACCAGAATTTTCCGTCGAGCTTGACGACGATGTCGTTGGTGCGCAAGCCCGCCGCGTATGCGGGTCCGCCGGTTCGAACGAAAGCGCGCATCTGTCCGTCGTTCGTCTTAAACAGTGAATAGAAATACGTCGGTCCGGTTGCCGGATCGTACGCGAGCCCGCGCGCAAACAGCGCCGCTGACAACGCAGGCTGTTCGAGCGTCCACGTTCGCAGCCGGAAAAGGGCTGCGAGCCCCGCGCGTTCGAGCGGAGCGTCCGATGCGAGGGGCCGCGGGTCGTCGCCGGTGACGTGCCACTGATCGACGGGCCAGCCCGCGCAGTCGCGCAGTTCAAGCGCCGTGTCCATTCCGCCGGGCATCCCGGGGGCGCCGTAAAACTCGGTGCGCACCACCGCAAGCGCGGTGAACGGCGCGTTCGCGCATGCGCTCGCGACGGGCGGCGCATCGAGCCACACCGCGTGCAGATCGCTCCAACCCCCGGCAACCTGGCGGTATGCGGCAAACGCCGCCGGATGCGAACGCGCGTCCGCAGGCGCCACCGCGAGCGTGCGCGAGACCTCGGGCGCGGCGAACACGAACGACGCGGCCGGCATCGTCGCGGCCGCAGCGGCCGAAGCCGGCGCAAAGGGCGCAATCCCGAGCAGCTTCGGCCCGAACAGCGCGACCGCCAGCGTGGCGGCAGTCGCGACCCCGACCTGAAACGGCAACGTGAGCCGCGTGATCTCGTCAACGCGCACGCCCGTAAAATTCGCAACCCAAACGTTCTGCGTGTTGGTCGGATCGCACGCGTTCTGCACCTGCACGACGGCCATGAGCGCCGCAACGAGAGCGAGCGGCGGCATGACTCCGAGCCCCGCCAAAATCGTGTATACCGCGATTCCGACGCCGAACGGGTTGAGCGGTCCGCGATAAAGCGCGAGCCAGCTCAGCAATCCGAACAAGACGACGTACCCGACCGCACCGTGCGGGGCGATCGCGCGGACCAGCGGAGCGAGCGCGGCGTTCACGCTCGGCAAAGCGGTCGCCGCCAGCAGCATGCCGATCCCCATGAACAGCACGATCGCCGGCGCGACGTCTTCGACGCCGCGAATCGCGGCCGCAACCAGCGTCGGCACGAATGCTTTGGGGCGCGCCGCCGCTGCACCGTACACCGCGGAGATTGCGAACGCGACCAGCGGGTTGACGCCCAAGAAAAAGTAGAGCAAGATCGGCAGCACGGGCGCGATCAACGCGTACGGCGGCACGCGCTTGCGGGGCGCGTCGTCCCCGGCCGCGAGCGCCCAGTTCGCGCTGCCGCGCGCGCTGCGAAAGCGCAGAAACGCGAAGAGCAGCAGTGCGAGCACATCGATGCCGGCCAAAACGAGCGCGTACGGACCCAATTGTTCGCGCGTCACGCCGAAGGTCGTCGTATAGAATTTCCACTGCGCGATGTTGAAGATGAAGCCGAGGGCGAACGACAGCAAGAAGAGCGTTGCGGCGAGCCGGCGCGGCACGCCGACCGTCATCATAATCGGCAGCACGATGGATCCGACCATGATGATCGCGCCGAGGCCGGTCAGCGACGTGAACAGCACCGCGACGGCAGCGCACAGCACCAAAGCCAGCGCGGCCGGCCGGTCGCCGCCGTATTCGGCGGCGAAAACCACGATCGTCTCGGCGATTCCCGTCGCAAGCGTTACGCGCGATAGCCACGCGCCGAAGATGACGGTCGCGATCACGGCGGCGAGTTTCACCGAGCCGTCGGCGACCACGCTTGCGATTTGGACGGGCGATGCGCCGGACACGGCGGCGATCGCGATGGCCATCAACGGCACGGCCAGCAAGGCCGGCAGCACGCGCCGGTACATGAGAAATGCGGCAAGCGCGAAGACCGCCAGCATCGCGACGCCGATCACGAGCGCGGACGGGGCGGAATCGAGCGCGAGCGCATGGTCGCGCTCTTTAGGTAGCGAGAGGCTCGTCCCCCGGCGAGTCGCGGCCAAACAACGGCGCTTCAACCGGTCGACTGAAACGCTAGGCGAGACCGCCGAGCGCTGCTAACTTATAGGTAGTTCTACTCATTCCAAAAATTCGCCGCTACATGGTAGCATAAGCCGACTCGATTTCTGAGGTATGATGCTATGCGTCTTTATTTAGCCCTTCTGCTCGGCGTGGCTGGCGTATTCGCCGGGTCGCCGGCGCTTGCGAAGCACGGCGGGAGCCACATCACGAATGCGTTCGACGACAGCCAGCTGTCCGCCGCCCGCGCATATTGCGCGCAACGCTACTCGCCCAACGACGTCGTGCGACGCGATAACAACTTGACGTCGCAGCTGTACGGCAAGCAAGGCTACAATACATACTACGTCAAGCTGAACAGCAAGTATTTGACCGATCGGAATTATGGTTTTTCCGGCTCGCTGTATTGCATGGCCGAGGCCGTTTTGTCGGGTTGGAAAGAACATAAGGACGATGGAAGCTTTGCCTCCCTCGACACGGCCGTCACCGATTTGATGCAAAAGAGCCCCCCCACGACCGGCGCGTATGCCGATTGGGTCGCCTACTGCAAGCCAGACGTCGCCGTCTGGTCGCTCGAGCAGCTATCGCACGACGTTGCGAATATCTCGCATCAGGGCACCGTGTGGTTTTACGCTAAGCAAAACGGCCTCAAGTGGCAAGAACAGTCCGGAAAAGGCTCGTCGTACGCCAACCATTTCGCTTGCTTGAAGTCGATCCAAAGTCCAAGCGAAGATTACGCTGTTTACGATGCCGCGATTAGAGCAAACATCGCCGCTCGCGACAAGGCGGCCGCCGACAAACTCGCTGCCGAGAAGGCGGCGCAACAACACGCGGCCGCCGGAAACTTGCCGCCCGGCGTCACGAAGATCGCGACCGTCCATCGCCTGACGAACGGCGACGGTCTTCTGCTGTTCACGCCGACCGAAGCCTGGGTGCTACCGAAAAGCGCGCCTGCCTACTCGATCGACCAAAACGGCGTCGTCACGGCGACGTTTACCGGTAACGGCCAAACGGCACTCTTCAAAATAAATGGCGTCATCAGCCCCAGCGGATCCAACATTCTCACGAACGCGGGAGCCAACGTTATTTCGAACGACGGCAATTCGCTCGTCGCGGCGGGCGCCGGGAATCTCGTTGCTTCTGGTGCCGGAAACCTGGTCGCTTCCGGCGCCGGAAATTTCACGAGCCTCAGCGGCCTAGGCGGAAGTTCGCTGCTGAAGACGTTCTCGCTCATCTCACAGGACGGCGGCTCGCTCCAAGCCTCGATATCGAATTTCATCAGTCACAATGGCAGCGCGCTGGTCGGTAACAGCGGAGGGACGCTGATCCAGCTCGCCACATCTTCGATCGTTCCGCGCCTCGACACGTCTCTCTACGGAGCAAACAGCGTGAACTTTAGTGCCGGCGGTTACGGACTCGCCGACACCAACGGCAATCCGACGGTCTATGCGGATAAGGCGAAGGTTCCGTCGACGTGTACGGCCTCTCCGTCACAAGCGCGAGGAGGCAAGGGGTCGAGCATCGTCTTGGCTTTGAAGGGCAAGAAATACGCCACCGTGAGCGCCTCCCCGAGCGAAGTGCTCGGATTCGCGTGCCTCGCAGATCTGAAGGGCTGGGCCTCCTCCGGTAAGTGACTCCTCGAAGCTCGGCGTAGAAGTCGTTACCTGCGCAGCACCGCTAGACGGCGCTGCGCAGGTTCGCTCTGGCGCGCTGCAGGCGCTCGACTGCCGACACTTGGCCGACTACAGATAAGCCGCAATCACGTCAGCAGTCGGGCCCGCCTGATACGCCCGGCTTCCAGCCAGATCGTGCGCACGCACGAGGGCGATAAGTACTCCCGCGAGCAGTGCGAAGAAAAGCGATCTGGGCTTTGCCTGCCTCGTCGACTTGCAGGCCGCGAAGCCGGCCTGGACGTCGCAGTAAGCTACCAGAACCCGCATGCTGAGAGGCCGGGCGAAAGCCCGGCCTCTCTTTTTTCTCCTCCCTCATCAGTCATTCTCAATGCGTAAATCTACGGAGCCGTCGAGGCCGGCACTACACCATCGGCGGGGACAGGCAGCGGCAGGCCAAGCGCGTTCCTCGCAGCTCGGCAAAACAGGCGCACCGCTTGGCTCTCTGCGGTGAAGCAAACGTCCCCCCGGGCATGGGAGCAAGAGCGCGGTCCTCGGCTGCTCGCGCCGGGCGGCGACCATCCGGAGAGGCAGGGCAGAAGCCGGTTCTCCTAACTTTCCGCACTTTTCGCGCCGGCGCAACCACACGGGGCGCTTCAGGCTCATCTCCGTAATTCTACGGACGCTCGGAACGCGGCAAGGCGTTATCCTGAAACGAGCAAGAATTTCGGAGGACGACATGGCCGAGCCAAGCGACCAGAAGAACACTCCAGCTGGAACCGGACCGCTCCCGGAGTACATCGCCGCGGCCAAAGAGCGCGGGCTTAGCGACGACGTTCTGATCGCGCTGCTCCGCCAGAACGGCTGGTCCGAACGAAGCGTCTATGCGGCCTTCTCGTCATACTACGAGCGCGAGCTGGGCATGCCGATCCCAATGCGCGGCCGGCGTTCGGAGAACGCTGCCGATGCGTTTCTCTACCTGCTGGCCTTCATCTCGCTCGGGTTCTGGACCGTTGCCGCCGGTCATCTCTTCTTCGTGCTGATCGATCGTCGATTTCCGAGCACGCTTGACAGCCCCTACCTCACGGCAGTCGGCTTGCGCCAGTCGCTCAGCTTCGAGCTCGCCACAGTCTTGATCGCGTTTCCGATCTTCATGGGGGTCAGCACGCTCATCGCCCGCGCTTTGCGCGAGCGGCCAGAATCGCGCGAGTCCGGAGTCCGCAAGTGGTTGACCTACGCCGCGCTCGTCGTCACCGCGGTCATCTTGCTGAGCGACGCGATTTGGTTCGTTTCGGCTTTCATTCACGGCGATGTAACCGTGCGTTTCGTTCTTAAGAGTTTGGTAACGCTGTCCATTGCGGGCGGAATCTTTGGTTACTACCTGCTCGCCGTGCGTCAAGAATCCAGCCCGGCGCCGCGCGACCGCATCTTCGCCGCGCTAGCGATTGTGAGCGCGCTGCTCGCCCTTGCTTTCGGTTTTGCGGACATCGGCACGCCGGCGCACGCGCGCGCCGTTTCTTCCGACGAACGCCGCGTCGAAGACCTCAAGCGTCTTGCGAGCGACGTATATTTTCGAACCGAAGCTCGACACGGCAGCCTGCCGAAGACGCTCGATCAGATTCCGTCAGCACCTCTGTACGGGGGGCGGGGAACCCGCTCCGACCCCGCTACCGGAAAGCGATACGAGTATGTGCCCCTCGGCAAGCGCGATTACCGGCTTTGCGCGAGCTTCGACACCGAGGACAAGACGAAGGATCTTCACGAATTCGCGCACGGTTCCGGGCGGCAATGCTTTCGCCTGAGCGCCGACAAGCCGTACTAGGCACGCCGAAAAGCCGCCGCGAAGGCGCTCGCAGGACGCAGAAAATAAGATTTCTACCTAAAGACAGCCTCTTTTGCCGTGCTTCTAATGGCGAAGAGTCCCGGATTCCCGCACCGACCTTTCACTATCATCGAACGCTTTGGGGGCTCGAATGAAGCCTTTTCTCGCGGTTACCCAAGCGCGCAAATCGTTTGCAAGAGCAAACTTCCCGCCGGAACGTATCTCACCCAAGCGCGCCGAGCACGCGCTTCGTGAAAGGCTGATCGCATGAAAATCGTCGAGGCCGTCCTCTTCTTTGCACTCGCGTTCTTCGCGGCTATTGGGGCGATCGCGGCTGTCTTCACGCCGGGTCAATACGACTGCGGTCCGTACCGGCAACAATTTAAGATTCTCAATTGTGACGCGCGCGTCTGCAACATCTATACGCTCGACCCCGGCGCGCGCGGCGGCGGCTTTGCCTCGACGATGGATCTCGCGTCGCTGCGCACGTTGCTCGACAGCGGGGCGCCGGGCGGCACGCCGTGCAAGATGCTCCGCACCGCATCGGGCGTCCGCACCGGCAGCGGCATCCTGCTCAATCCGCCGCACGCGCCGCATAAGGCCGCGACCGTCGCTTTAGGAAAGTACGAATGTTACACGATGAGCAGCGGGCACTTGTACTCCGCCATGTCCGAGAATTTCACGATCGGCGGCGGCGGCTACGTGGATGCGTGGGGAAAGAGCGGGACCTATTCGTTCGCTGCGGGGTCGCAGACGATCGTCTTTCGCGGCGGCGCGCTCGACGGACGGCGAGCGGTCTACAAATCCGGAACGCCGCCGCTTTCCCGAAACCCGAACAACGTCACGTTCTTACGTCCGAACGGCGAAATGTCCGATTCGTGCGACGGGAAGGTCTGAGCTTTTCGCGCTAGCGTGACGGGGAGTGCACGGGGGCGGGCACCGGCAGGCCGAGTGCGTCGTCGAAGCTCGGCAACGTTTTGCGGGCGACGTACCCCTCGTACGTGGCCGCGCTGATGAGATCGGCACGCTCGAGCGCGCGCTGGGCAGCGGCGCGATAACGCGCGAGCACGCTCTCTTCGTGACTCGAACGATTTTCGTACTCCCAGGCCGATTTGACGAGCGGTACCAACTGCAGCATGCGATCGCGTAACTCCCACAACAGGTATTTCGAAACGTAGAGGCCGCGGTACACGTAGTTGTCGTGCTTGCCGTCCGCGTTTGCGACCGCGTCGTCGTAGTACGCGCGCGCTTCGCCGGCGATCTGAAACTCGCGGCCCAGCAGATCGTAGCGCAGGGCCGCGAGCGCCATGACGCGCGCGGCGTTTTGATGGAGCGGCGGAGGCGCGGCCAGCCGAAGATGCGCCGCCGCGGTTTCCGCTTCGAGCCGTAAGGCTCGCAGATCGAGCTTCTTTCCGAGATCGGCGAAGGCCGGAGCGAACGGATCCGACCAAAACAGGTAGTCGCCGTATTCGACGGGATTGCCCTTGAGCAGCGACCGCGCGCGAGCGAGCGCGGCGATGTCGTCGGCGTATCCGCGGTCCGACGTCCCGAAGAACGCGGCCGGAAAGTCGCGCGCGAAACGCCGCGCTTCCGTGGCGCCGCTTTCCCATGCTCCGGCGGCTGCGAAGAGCACCGGATACCAGGTGGCTTCGAAGAGCGTTTCGCCGTCGTCGTGCCAAACCGTCTGGAAGAGCCCGAGCACGTGCGCGTCCTTCCCTTCGCCGACGAACCGCCCGATGTTCGTCACCGCGTCGGTCACGTTGGGATAGATTTCGTTCCAGTTCAGCGCGCCCGGCGCGATCATCTGATCGAACCCGCCCTTCGCGATCCGATCGATGTACGGCCGGTACGTCGGCTCGTCGCCGTAGTGCCACGTGACGAACACGAGCGGCTTCGGCAGCACTGAGAAGAGCTCGGGATGACGCGCGAGCGCGTCGTCCCAGATCATGGGGCGCGCGCGCGAGTGCGACAGGACGAAGTTCGCCGTGTCCACGACGTGCTTGGTGTACACTTGTCCCTCGCCGAAGGTTCCCACCATGGCCGCGCTTTTGCCGCGCCCGAGATCCGACGGCTCATCCGAGCCGATGTGAAAAAACGGCGCATCGGGAACGGCCGCGAGCTCGTCCGTAATGAGATCGCGAACGTACGTTTCGCCGCTCGGCTCCGCCGGCGCGATCAGATAGCCGTGCGGCAACTCGGCGTTGCCGGCGTAGCGCTCCCAGCGCAGCGTTTCGTGCATGTGCGCGAATGTTTGCTGCTCCGGCATGAAGGCGACGTGGAAGCGGCGCGCGTACGCGTCGAGCTCGCGCAACTCGCTCGCCGTGATGCCGTCGAGCGGCGCCGGCAGCGGATGTTTGGGATCCACGAAGACGTGTTCCATGTACGGCGAGTAGCCGTTCATTTTGAACGCGGCGATCGTGCGGATGCGCTCCTTGAAGTAGCGCATCGTCGGGAGCGGTCCTCGCGACACGTCGTCCGAAAGCACGCGCCACTTCAAGGCTGGGGCGTCCTCGATCGCGACGCACGGCAAGCGCCACACGCCGCCGGTTTTTCGCGCGAGCTGCGCGAGCGTGGCGAATGCATAGAATTCGCCCGCAGCCGAACGCTTGGAGATCCGCACCTCGCGCGGCGCGACGTGCAAGGCGTACGCTTCGGAATCGCCGTTTCCGCGCAGCGAGTCGCTCGTCACGCGCACCGCGGCATCGAGCGCCGTGGGCGCCTCCCGTACGCCGAGCGCGTTCCAGCGTCCCGCGACGATTTCGCGCACCGCCGGGTCCACCCGCCGCAATTCTCGCAACACGACGTCGGCCCGGGGACAGTTCGTACCGCCGGTGAGCCGAACGTGTGCGGGCCGGGGCAAGATGCCAAGGTCCGCATCGCTCGCCGGCGCGGCCGCGGCGGTGCCGGCAAGCGCGAGGCACGCGAGCGGCAAGAAGAGCGACGCCGTTTTCACTTCTGCGCGGTTCGCTCCGAGGACGCGACGGCCCGCTCGTTGCGCCGCGGGCGGGAACGCTCGAGCGGTCGCGGAACCCCGCGGCGATGACGCTAAGCGCCGCCGATTGGGCGGTCGTCGCCGGGTTCTTTGCGGTCAACCTCGGCATCGGTCTCTATTACGCACGCCGCGGCGGCAAGAGCATCGGCGAATTCTTCGTATCGGGACGCAGCGTGCCGTGGTGGCTTGCCGGCATCTCGATGGTCGCAACGACGTTCGCGGCCGACACTCCCCTCGCCGTCACCGGCTTCGTCACGCAGCACGGCATCGCCGGCAATTGGGTCTGGTGGAGCTCGGTCATGTCGGGCATTCTTACGGTGTTTTTCTTCGCGAAGCTGTGGCGCCGCTCGGGCGTGCTGACCGACGTCGAGTTCATCGAATTGCGCTATAGCGGCAAACCGGCGGCTGCGCTGCGTTTCGCGCGCGCGTTGTTCCAGGGTGTGTTCGTCAATACGATCATCATGGGCTGGGTCAACTTGGCGATGGCCAAGATATTGACGCTGACGCTCCACGTGCCGAAGCTCGAAGCGCTCGGATTTTGCCTGGTGTTCACGGCGATCTACGTGATGATCGGAGGCTTGTGGGGCGTCCTCGTGACCGACGTGCTGCAATTTGCGGTCAAGATGTCCATGGCAATCGTCTTGGCCGTGGCCGCGGTGGCGGCCGTCGGCGGCATCGGCGCGCTCGAGCACAAACTCGCGGCCGTTGACGCGTCGCACGCGCTCGCGGGCGGCGGCTCGGTGCTCGCATTTTTTCCGACGACGAATCAAGCGTGGCTGCCGCTCGTGACCTTCGTCACCTACATCGGCGTGCAGTGGTGGGCGTCGTCGTATCCGGGAGCCGAGCCGGGGGGCGGCGGATACATCGCGCAGCGCATCTTCAGCGCGAAGAGCGAGACCGATTCGCTGGTCGCGACCTTGTTCTTCAACGTCGCGCACTACGCGCTGCGGCCGTGGCCGTGGATTCTGGTCGCGCTGTGCGCGATGGTCTTGTATCCGCACGGCGTCACCGGCGCAAACGGCAAGATCGATCCCGAACTCGGCTACATTCAGGCGATGATCGACTACCTGCCGCCGTGGCTGCGCGGCCTGATGATCGCGGGATTCTTGTCGGCGTACATGTCCACGATCGGAACGCACCTCAATCTGGGCGCGTCGTACTTGACGAACGACCTGTACCGCCGCTTCGTGAAGCCCAACGAATCCGACGCGCACTACGTCCTGATCTCGCGCCTCGCGACGCTCGTCGTGATGGCGCTTGCGATCGTCGGCGCGTACGCGAACGATTCCGTCGGCGGCGCGTGGATTTATCTCTACAACCTGACGGCCGGGGTCGGGCTCGTCATGATTTTACGCTGGTATTGGTGGCGCGTGAATGCCTGGAGCGAAATCTCGGCACTCGCGGCCTCGCTCGTCGTGTCGAACGCGCTCATCGTCTTTCACGTGTTCCCCGCGACCGATCCGAACGCCACGGCCGAGACGCTGCTCGTCACGGTTCCGATCACGACCCTCGTTTGGGTCGCCGTGACCTATCTCACCGCGCCCGAACCCCACGCCTCGCTCTTGCGCTTTTACGAACGGGTGCGGCCGAGCGCGTTCGGCTGGGGACCGGTTGCCAAAGCTGCCTCGCCGAGCTCGCGCAGCGAATCGCTCGGCGTCAACGCACTGGACTGGATCGCGGGCTGCGGCCTCGTGTACGGCGCGCTGTTCGGCATCGGCAAGGTCGTCCTCGGCGAACTCGGCGCTGGCATCGCGTACCTCGCCGGGGCCGGGCTGTGCGCTGCACTGATTGCCTACAACGTGAACCGGACCCGCGAACCCGAACCCGCGCGGCGCGCGGACTAGCGCGCCGGGCGAGACTCCAGCCCGCGATAGGGCGCGAGCGCCGCCAGGCGCGCCGCGAAATTCGCTTCGATCTCCGCGACGCATGCGCTTAATTCAACTGCGTCGCCGCGTTCCACCCGCTCCGCGAGTTCGACGAGTTTTCGATCGAGGCCGACGAGCGACGCATTCGCTTCCGCATGGAGGTCGGCGTGCTCGATCGTCTTCACGAAATCCTGATCGGCGAATACACACTGCAAGATAACCGCGTCGAGCGCTTTGAGCGCATCTGCGTCCAGTTCGCTCGCGTGCGCGGCGCGCGCCTCGGCCAGCTTCGCGCCCACGGTCGTGCGAATGCGCACGTCGCTCGCGTGCCGGGTGAGTTCGTCGCCGTAGCCTTCGTAGCCGGGAACCTGCTCGCCGACGTACGCTAAATCGTCCTTCATCGTATCGCCCATTACCCGTCTTTGCCCCGTTCGGTTTCGACGAGCCGCGGCAGCACGCTTGCGGCGGTGCCGTACAGGACGATGTCCGCATGCGGCGAGAGCGCGGAGGTTTCGGGGTTCACCTCGATCGTGAACGTCTGCGACCCCACAAGGTGCGTAAACAGCGACGCCGCCGGCTGCACCACGCCCGACGTTCCGACCGCGATGACGACGTCGGCGCGCGCGACGGCTTCGATCGCCGCGCTCCACAGCGCGGCCGGCAATCCTTCGCCGAACCAGACGATATCGGGGCGAAACCGGCCCCCGCACGCGTGCTCGATCTCATCGAGCGGGAACGGGCCTTCGAGGGGCCGGCGAGCGCCGCAACGGTCGCATCGCGCCTCGCGCAAGTGTCCGTGAAGTTCGAGCACGTTCTGCGAGCCGGCGCGCAGATGCAGCGAATCCACATTTTGGGTCGCGAGCGTAAAATCGGCAACGCGCCGCTCGAGTTTGGCGAGCGCGAGGTGCCCGGCGTTCGGTTTCGCGCGGTCGTGGACGGCACGCCGTTCGTCATACCACGTCCAGACGAGGCGCGGGTCGCGGGCAAACCCTTCGGGCGAGGCGAGTTCTTCGACGCGATGGGTGCGCCACAGGCCGCCCGCGCCGCGAAACGTCGGCAACCCGCTTTCGACGGAGATCCCCGAGCCCGTGAGCACGCACACGGACCCTGCCGCCAGCAAGCGGGCCCGCGCCGGCGCGAGGCCATCCACCGCATCCATGACGCAATCCTAACATCCGGCAGTCCGGACCGGGCGTTGTACCTGCGGAGGCCGATTTTACGAAGGGACGAAGGCGAAGCATGTGGAGGACGCGGACCTGCTCATGGCGCGCGTGGCCGAGCGCGACGTTGCTGCGTTCGAAGCGGTCTACGACCGGTATTACCGCCTCGTGTACGGCATCGCGTTTAAACTGCTCGCCGACGAAGCGGCGGCCGAAGACGTGACGCAAGCCGTTTTCCTCAAGATCTGGAGCGCGCCGCGCGCTTTTGGCGGCGGGATGTTTTCCGCTTGGATCGCGCGAGTCGCGCGAAATCGCGCGCTCGACGTCGTGCGCAGCCGCAAGGCGCACGAGGCCGGGGAATTGCCCGCCGACTTACCGCTCGAGGGCACGGTGGACGACACCGTCTTCGCGCGCTTGGATTCGCAGCGCGTGCGAACCGCGCTCGCCGAATTGCCCGACGAGCAGCGCGACCCGATCGAACTCGGGTTCTTTAGCGGGATCACCCACGAGGAGATCGCGCGACGCACCGGCACGCCACTCGGAACCGTGAAGACGCGCATTCGCACCGGTTTGCGGCGTCTTCGTTCGGCGCTGGAAGCGAGCGCGGTATGAACGGTCACGACGAGGCGCTGCTCGACCTGGTGGCGGTGTACGCGCTCGGTGCGTTGCCCGAGCGCGACGCGCGCAGCGTCGAAGCGCACCTCGCGACGTGTTCGGTGTGCCGCCGAGAACTCTCCGAGTTACGCGCTGCCGTGGACGCCGTGGCGCTCTCGGCCGAAGCGACGGCCGACGAAATTGGGGGACAGCGGAGCGAACGGCTCAAGGCGCGCGTGATGTCGGCGGTGCGCGCACCTCAGCTGGGTGCCAACGTCGTTTCACTCGAGCGCGCGCGCGGCAGAGCGCCGAACCGTTATCTTCCTTACCTTGCCATGGCCGCGGCCCTCGCACTCTTGTTCGTGGGACTCTTCGACGCGTTCGGTTTGCGCGCGCAAGCCGGCCGCGATCGCGATCGCATCGCAATGCTCGAAGCGAAGGCCGACATGCAAGAGCGCTCGTCTAACGAGGCGCGCGCGCAACTCGCGCTCACCGAATCTCGCGTCGCCGATCTCCTCGCGCCGAATGCGCAGCGCTTTCCGTTGAGCGGCGGACTGGTCGCGCGCGCGAATAACCGCATCGTCATCGCCGTGCAGCACTTGGCGCAACCGCCCAAGGGCAAAGTGTACCAAGCTTGGACGTTGCGCAAAGGCGCGAAGAACATGACGCCGAGCGTCACTTTTGTGCCGGATACGAGCGGCCTCGCCCTCATCGAATTACCCGACGCCGCGGCAAATCTCGTAGCCGTCGCGGTGAGCATCGAACCCGAGGGCGGCAGCAAAGCGCCGACCTCCAAGCCGACCTTCGTCCGCTCGCTGTCCTGAGCGCGCTCGGCAGCGCCGTCGCCCCACTCGCTGCGGGCGATCTCGAACGGGCTCGCGCGCTGCTCGAAGGCCGGCCCTACGACAACGTTTTTCTCGACGCGCTGCTCGCAACGCCGGAGGGACGGGCCGAACTCCTCGCGGCGCGCGATGAGGGCGGACTGCGCGCGCTCGCCTTCCTCGGACCGCAATTCGTGTTCGCGGCTGAGGGAGCGGAATTCGTCCCGAGTTTCGCGCCGCTGGCGCTGCGCCGGCCGCTGCCGCGTATGATCGTCGCTCCGCGCGCACTCGTCGAAGCATTTCGTGCGGCAACCGCCGGCCGTTTTCCGCGACCGCGCACGGTGCGGGAG
>JACRTZ010000059.1 GCA_014304965.1 Vulcanimicrobiota bacterium
ACCTCGGCGCGGAGGCGGTGCTCACGCCCTGTCCGCTCTGCCACCTCGCGCTCGACGGTTATCAGGCCGATTCGGCGGCGCGCTGGGGGCGCACCGATCTGCCGACGTTCCACCTTCCGCAACTGGTCGCGCTCGCGCTGGGCGTGGATCCGACGCTGCTCGGCATGAAGCGTCACGTCATCTCGCCCGGACCCGTGCTGCAGGCGCACGACCTGGCCCCGATGCACGTCGCTTAGCCTTGGGGTCCGGGGGCGCCGGGCAAGGTGCCGAAAGTCCTAGTCTGAGGTCCCGATCGTATCTACGGCGGGACCTCTTTCTTTGCCAGAATTGCCGGGAAGCACAGCACCGCTTCTTCTCACGGATCCGTCTCGCGCGCCCGCTCAGGCCGCGAGAGAAAGAGAGCACCTCTCATGACCTACGCGACGCCGGAAGTTCTGGCATCGATCGAGACCGCCGACGTCCTCGCGGACGCCCATGGCGGCGGAAGCAACTGCCCGCACCCGTAGACGACTCAAACCGGCCCCACAGGCCGGTTTTTCTATGCCCGGGCGCCCGGCGCGCCGATGACTAGAAGGTGATCGCCGCCCACCCGGTTCGCAACAGAGGCCGGACCGTCACCTACTACGCAACCCTCGAACGCGAACTAGAAATCTCGTGCGACCGCGCTGAGGTGCAACAGTACGTTGCCCGCGCCTACGGCCGCATGCGCATTCCCAATCCCAGCGGCACCGTGCCGCTCGACCGCGCGCGCATCGTCGCCTTAGGGGCGCGCGGGCTTCAATTCAATGGAAATCCCCTGCAGCTCGACGACGACGTCAGCCGTTCCGACGAGCGGCTCGCGTTCTACGGTAGCGCCCGCGCCTTCCGCGAAAGTTTCCGCGCGAACGAAGATTGGCGGGCGTTTTTCGGAGCAGCCGTCAACATCGGCGGCAAGGCCGTCCTGATTGCCGGTGCGTCGGGCGTCGGCAAAACAACCCTCGCTCTGGCACTACTCGATCGCGGCGCGCGGCTGTACGGCGACGAGCACGTTCTCGTGCGTCGAAAAGACAAAATGGTCGCAGCGTTTCCGCGCACGATGATGATTCGCGAGCCGGGCTTGGCCCAGATCGAGAACCCGCGAATCGCGGCGCTCTGTCGCGATGATGAGGCCGGCCGATCGAGCCAAGGCTGGCGCTATTGGAATTTCGTGGATCCGCTCGAAGCCTACGGCGACGACGTGGTCGCGCCACCGGCAACTCTCAGCGGGATCGTCGTGCTCGATCCGGCATCGGAGCGCGTTGACGCGGCGGCACTTGCGAAGATTCACCCGGCGGCGGCCGCCGGCGATCTCTCCAAACGCCTCCATCGCGACGAGGCCGGGCTCGCGCGCCTAGCCGACATTCTCGAACTGTGCGCCGGTTTGCGCGCGTACCGGATGGTTGCCGGCCATGCTTCGCGCGGAGCCGAGCTTTTGATGCGCGCGTTCGCCGCATGAGCGTACGATTCGTCAACGCCGATTCGCTCGTTCCCGTCGAGCTGACGCAAGCCCGGCGGGCCGAACTGGCCGCGCGCGCGACGCAGCGTTTTTCCATGCGCTGGTTCGAGACGGGCATCGCAGTCGCGTTCGACGATGCGGAAGCGGCAGCGTTGTACGCGCGCCGGTACGCGCGCTTCGCGCACAACGACGCGGCCCAGATTATGGGCTATGCGGTGCGAGCAAGTGACGCCACGTATTATTGGACGAACGACGGCCCCGCATACGTTTGCGGCGAGCCGTTGCGTTCGGTACCCCTGCAATTTTTGGCCGACATCGCCGTCCGCGATCGCTATTTTTTGACGTGCCGCTACTCGTCGTTCCACGCGGCCGCCGTGACCGACGGCACCGTTGCCGCCGCGATCACGGCGCTGTCGGAAGGCGGCAAGACGACGACCGCCGTTGCGTGCGCGCGCCGCGGACTGCAGCTTTACTCCGACGAGTGGTGCATCCTCGACGGAGTGCGCGTGTTGCCGTTTCCGCGCAACGTCAACGTCCGCCGGGGCGGCCTCGACCTGCTCCTCGGCGAGCGTTGCGCCGGTGACGACGTCCTCAACGAACGGCTCGCCGCACGTGCCGGTGCCGATTGGGAAAGCGTGGATATCGGTGAGATCAGCCCCGGCTGGACACCACCCCCGTCGCGCCCGCTGCGGGCAATCTTCTTCATCTCGGGTCGTGCGCGGACGGCCGAGGTCACGGTGATGCCGCTCGACCGGGCCATGCGAGCGTTACTGGAGGCGCCGTTGCGGGGCAACCAGCGCGGATTTGAAAGAGCGATCGAGGCGCGCGCTTTGCTGCGAACCGCCGTCCCGTACGCCTTGACGCTCGGAACGCCGGACTCCACGGCCACCCTCATCGCGCAAATATGCGCCGCGAGCGGGTCGCCAAAAGACCCACCCAGCGATGAGGCCATCGCCTGGGGCAACCGGGCCACATCGACTCCTGCCGCAATCACGGCAATGAGGCACACTTAGCCATGAGAGATGCCTTCCTTGGGCTCCACTCTACTAACACGCGTGAAAGGAACTCACATGAACTATCAAGCTCCGGCGGTCCTGACGACCATCGAAACGTCGGCCGTCCTCTCCGAAGCGTTCGGCGCGGGCAGCAATTGCACGCCGATGGGACACACCTGCCACTAAGCCTGGCGGCTTTCGCAACGGACCCCGTCGCGAACGCGAAGGGGTCTTTTGTTTTTCCGGTCCTGGATCGCGCGCTCGAGGTCCGCTACGACGCGCCGGCCGTCGGCCGGTATATCCGCGGCGCATTCGGACGGCTCGCGCCAGAGGGCGCCCTTCCGACCGGTTCGGACGTTGCGGAGCTCCGCGCCGTCGAGCGCAGTGCGGCCTATGCCGGGCAGAGGCTGAGGCTGCCGGCGGCCGCGGCCGAGAGCGATTTTACCCTCGCCTTTTACGGCATCTCACGCAT